>JABDCE010000052.1:0-5000 GCA_013288285.1 Bacteroidota bacterium | reverse complement strand
AAGTTATGATTATTACAACCCGTACCGTAAACCGACACAGGTAGTCGAGAAGAGTATTCTAAGGCGCTCGGGTGAGCCACGGAGAAGGAACTAGGCAAATTGTAGCTGTAACTTCGGGATAAAGCTATCCGCAGCGATGCGGATTCAATGAAATGGTTCAACCAACTGTTTAGCAAAAACACAGGGCCCTGCAAATTCGAAAGAAGACGTATAGAGCCTGATACCTGCCCGGTGCTGGAAGGTTAAGGAAGCTTGTCAGCAGCAATGCGAAGCTTGCGACCGAAGCCCCAGTAAACGGCGGCCGTAACTATAACGGTCCTAAGGTAGCGAAATTCCTTGTCGGGTAAGTTCCGACCTGCACGAATGGTCTAATGAGTTGAACACTGTCTCCTCCGTGAGCCCGGTGAAATTGTAGTATCGGTGAAGATGCCGGTTACCCGCCACGGGACGAAAAGACCCCGTGAACCTTCACTACAACTTTACATTGATTTTGAGTAACAGATGTGTAGCATAGTTGGGAGACTTTGAAGCGGTGGCGCAAGCTATCGTGGAGTCAACGTTGAAATACCAACCTTCTGTTACTTAGAGTCTAATCCCCGCAAGGGGAGACATTGTATGGTGGGTAGTTTGACTGGGGTGGTCGCCTCCTAAAGTGTAACGGAGGCTCGCAAAGGTACCCTCAGTACGGTTGGTAATCGTACGTAGAGCGCATTAGTAAAAGGGTGCTTGACTGTGAGGCTGACCAGCCGAGCAGGTGCGAAAGCAGGCTAAAGTGATCCGGTGGTTTCCGAATGGAAGGGCCATCGCTCAAAGGATAAAAGGTACTCCGGGGATAACAGGCTGATCTCCCCCAAGAGCTCATATCGACGGGGAGGTTTGGCACCTCGATGTCGGTTCGTCACATCCTGGGGCTGGAGAAGGTCCCAAGGGTTCGGCTGTTCGCCGATTAAAGTGGCACGTGAACTGGGTTCAGAACGTCGCAAGACAGTTCGGTCTCTATCTGTGGTGGGCGTTAGTAAATTGCGAGGACATGCTCTTAGTACGAGAGGACCGGAGCGTATGTACCGCTGGTGTATCTGTTGTGCCGCCAGGCGCAGTGCAGAGTAGCTATGTACAGCCAGGATAAGCGCTGAAAGCATCTAAGCGCGAAACCTTCCTCAAGATGAGTTTACTTTTAAGTGCCGTCAGAGACTATGACGTTGATAGGCTACAGGTGTAAAGGTGGTAACATCAAAGCCGAGTAGTACTAATTGCACGTAAGCTTTAATCTTTTTATTCAGTCGAAAGTCGTAAGTAGAAAGTCGAAAGACCGATATTTAGTATGATCGCTGAATGTTTTTCCTTATAATACTTAAAGAAATTGCTGACCCAATATGTCGATCTTATTTTTAGTCGAAAGTCATAAGTCGAAAGTCGTAAGTACCGTGGTACTTGAGCAGCTTTCTACTTTATACTTACTACTTTCTACTAAATACGATCTTATGGTGGTATTGCCGGCGGTGTTCACCTCTTCCCATTCCGAACAGAGAAGTTAAGCCCGCCATGGCCGATGGTACTGCACAACAATGCGGGAGAGTAGGTAGCTGCCATATTCTTTTAAAAGCCCTTCAACTTAACTGTTGAAGGGCTTTTGTTTTTATACACTTTAGTCTACTTTTGAGGAAGCTATTAGTAAATGAAGAATACATTTGATGATAATAATTGCCATAATTACTTAATGAAATGCCAGAAATCTGTCGATTTTACGGAATAATAATTAAGATGTTCTTTAACGATCATTTCCCGCTTCATTTTCATGCTGAATTTGGAGAATATAAAGCTATGATCAGTATTGAGACAGGCGAAATATTGCAGGGGGAAATGCCACTGAAGCAGTTGAAATTAATTCAAGCATGGATAATTTTGCATGAGAAAGAATTAGTTGAGAATTTTGAAGGATTGAGGAAATTGCCTGTTTCATGGCATCATATTGAACCACTAAAATAATTTGTATGCTCCATCTAATAAAAAAAATAGTACAGGTTAATAGCGACTTTTCAGTGGTCTGCGTTTTCAATAATGATGAAACAAGATTGATAGATCTATCAGCATGGGTTGCTGAGTTTAAGGAGGCAAATGATGGTTGGGCCAGCCGTATTGCAGATATCAATTACTTTAAAACAGTAAAACTTGATTCTTACGGCACGCTGATGTGGGACAATGAACTTGATTTCTGTCCTGATGTGCTTTATGAAATGAGTACTCCTGTAGCTGCTTAAAGGAAGGAATAGATACATAACACATCGTCAATACAATCAGCATTTAACTTCATGCTCCAAAAGTGTTTCTTGTTTTTTATCCTTTCAGGCATACTCTTAAGCAGTTGTGCCACTTACCATATTTCTACTGAAAGTCTTCTGGAGCAATTCGCGGGAGTGCAGAAGGAGAAAAAAATAACTGTTTTTCTGGCGCCGCCCTATTTTTTCTATCCTGGTGTGGTGGATGGCAATACCCTGAGGTATGTGAAAGTGCTTGATAAACAGGAAAAGTCGCATACCTACAATATTACCCAGCGCATGAATGTAAGTATAACACAGAATAGTGGTAAGAGAACTACATTTATTTCAACACGCTATTGCTTAAAGATAGTACCATTGTGGGCAGTAAGACACACTTCTTTAATGCAAGGATAAAGCCAATAAGGTTCGTGGATATTAAAAAGATAGAGCTGCAGCGATTTTAGTTAGATACTGATTGCTTATTTTAGTGCAACATATTTGAGCCTGATGGCAAAACAAGAGTCGAAGAAAAAGTCAATAGGGGCGGACGAGGCGAGCGACATGATCGTGGCCCGGGGCGAGAAAGCTGCCGGAGATGGCTGGGAGCGGATACCGTTTGTGAACAGGCCAATGAGTTCTCTTGTTTATTCATGCATCATCACTGCTCTGTTTTTTCTCGTTGTTTTATTCGGTCTTGTGCATCATGAAATGTGGCGCGATGAGCTACAGGCGTGGCTTGTGGCAAGGGATGCCGACTCTATAGCGGGACTGTTTAAGAATATGAGGTATGAGGGTAACCCGGCTTTGTGGCATTTCTTTCTTTTCCTGATCACCCGGTTTACGCATAACCCTGTTTACATGCAGGGCCTTCATTTGTTATTCGCTTGCGGCTTTATTTATGTGTTTAACCGGTATGCCGAGATAAAGACGCACTATAAAATAATGTTCTCGTTTGGCTATTTCACTTTGTATGAATACAGTGTCATCAGCAGGAGCTACGGGCTGGCAGTATTGCTCATCTTTATTGCCTGCGCATTGTACAAGAACAGAAAACAGCACTATATCTTATTAGCGGTAGTGCTGGCGCTGCTGGCTAATGTAACTATTTACGGGGTCATCTTTTCATTGGGTATATATGGTATCCTGGGGCTGGAATATTTTATTGATAAGCAGCGTGAAAGAAGTTATCTTAAATATGTGATGGTCGGAGCGCCTATCTTAGCAGTGGGTGTAATTCTTTCCCTTTACCAGATCATTCCGGACAAGGATAATTCTTTCGAAGTGTTGTACCCGGGCGGAATATTTGAGGGAGAACGTTGGGCGGTGGTGCTGTCGAGGATATTTACCACCTATTTTTATGTACCCAAGATTGACGATATTCATTTCTGGAACACAAACATCTTTTTTAACAACGACATAAACCTTTATGGGGCGGCAAATAAATTTTCTGAGTCGGGCTTCCAATGGGGATATGCCTTGTTACCATTGATTGTCTTTGCGGTTTCACTGACATTGTTTATCCGGAAACCATTTGTATTGTTGCTTTATGCCGGAGTGACGCTGGGGCTGCTGTCCGTATATTATTACACAAACCTGATGTTCCTGAGGTATTGCGGTTTTCTGCTGATCATTTTTGTGGTGTGCTTATGGATAGAGCAATACTACATGGCAAGAAATTACAACAATACACGACTGGCTGCACTGGCCCGGATAGGGGATAAAGTCAGGAAACCTTTGCTGTGGGCGATATTGATAAGTAATATGGCCGGTGCGGCAGTAGCTTATGCGAAGGACTATAGTTATGAATTCTCAACGAGCAAGGATGCAGCAGATTACATCAAAGAGAATAAACTGGATACACTTACCATTGCCGGTATGAATCATTACATCGTATCACCGCTGGCAGCCTACCTGGACACTAAAATATTTTACCCGCAACGAAACAGTTTTGGAAGCTTTACTATTTTTGACAAACAGTTCAAGTGGACACTGACCGGCGAGGAAATGAGCAATGCGCTGGAGGGGCTAATGACGAATGGCAGAAAAAAAATACTGCTGGTGCTGAGTTATGAATGGATGGCGACTAACAATGGCGGACAGAGTTATGTGAAAGTGGAGCGGCTTATAATGCATAAGGACCTGCAGGTGGACTTGCTTAAAACCATTGATGCCGGAATAGTGAGTGACGAGCAATATTATATTTACCAGATCGTTAAAATGGACACCGCCGGTGTCTTGAAGTAGTTGGTCAACAGTTCTTGTATTTCCAATGCCTGCTTTTGCCTTCAGCGATCCATTCAATAGCCTGGACAATGCGTTTATCGCGCGTAGCATCGGTCTTGGCTTCTTCGAACCACTCTACATAATCTTTTTTATTGGAGTAGCTGAAGGCATCGAATACTGTTTTCGCTGCCTTATTGCTCTTTAATGCTTTTGTGAAATAGACAGGGATGGCAAATTCCTGTTTTTCTTTTTCTGTGACCTTTGATTTTGGCTGAACTTTTATGCCCGCCTCATTTAGCCTCATTGCCGCCTTAATATATTTTTTAAGAACAGCGTCATTTGGCAGGTCTTTGAGGGTGGTTATTTTGCCCAGGTGGCCCATACCATCGCGGTCTTTTATTGTGAGCACGCTTTCCGAGTCCTGGAGCAGAGCCGCCTTCCAGAAGCCGAATGAACAATGGGCTTTAAATGCCGCCATATTGCACAGTATAGCGCCCTTGTACACAAAAACAGGGAAAC
>JABDCE010000051.1:17355-17427 GCA_013288285.1 Bacteroidota bacterium | reverse complement strand
CAAAACGCCTGCATCGTCACAAAAACAAATTATTGCATCGGTGATGGCATTTACATTACCAATCTTCCTACC
>JABDCE010000051.1:0-17345 GCA_013288285.1 Bacteroidota bacterium | reverse complement strand
CTTCTTTCCTATTCTTCTTAGTAACACGTTCTGACATCTCATTTTATTTATGCTTTTTTCTCAGGATCTGAACCGGTATTATTTGCGGGTGCCGGGTTCTGTACTACCGGCGGCGCAGGTGCGACTGCAGGTGGTGTTGCTTTAGGTGCTGTTGCTGCGAGCTGACCATCTGTCTTTGCTGCGAGCAGATCTTCGAGTGGTGGCATTTACATTACCAATCTTCCTACCGGTGTAAAGCCCGACAAGAAATGGACTGACTTTGTGAAGATGGCCAATAACAAGCGCCAAAACCTGAATCGTGTTTTGCGCCTGATATTTGAGAACTTCTTCACGTTTGGCAATGTTCCTATAGAAATAGTACGTGGCCAGGTCGGCAATAGCAGGTTCGTGTACGTCTATGTCAAAAACCAACTGGATTGTAGGCTCGAATGGCCTGATCAGTACGGCGACGTAAATAATATGATTATCAGCCGGTATTTCCGTAAGAAAGGATTTTTGAACCTTACCGAAGAAAACTGCACGCGCCTGCCTCTATATAAAGCCGGACCAGGTTCAAAGAAAAAGTATTGGTATCAGGATCCTAAACGTAAAGGAATAGAGCGCACGGCACTCTGGTTGAAGAATGACATTGCCGGCTATGATAACTACGGCCTTCCTTCATACATAGCTGCTTTGGTATTTGAAATGCTGGAGTACGGTGGTGCAAGCTTCAATCTCGACAATATTGATAATAATATGGTCATTGGCGGCGCGATCATTCTTTCCGGCAATCTTTCACAGGAAGAAGCCAATCGTCTGGGGCGCACGATTAAGGATCAGCATACCGGTAAGGGCAAAGTAGGCAGGGTTGCTGTATTTGCATCTGAAGAAGGTATCGAGAACTCAAAATTTGAGTCATTTGATACGCATAAAGACGGCTCTTATGTTCTGTTGGATGATAAGGCCATGCAGAAGATCATGTACGCCAACGAATGGGATGCCACTCTTGCCGGCATTTCTCATTCCAATTCATTAGGCAAGGGAAACGGGTACCTGAATGAAGTGTACCAGCAGAAACTAAAGACCGTTATCAAGCCCATGCAGCGTATTGTAAAGGACGGTTTTTTAGATCCATTACTGGAGATAGCAGATGATTGGCTGGGAACGCAATGGAGTAAATATGACTTGGATATACAAACTACAAAGCTTTTCAACGACACTACTGAAGCTAATACGACGGTAGATGGTATTGAGGCCTTCCTGGATGTTATCCGGCTGGTGGCCAGCGGGGCATGGACGCAGGCTGCAGCAGTAAAATTCGTATCAGCGCGCTTCGGACTGACAGAAACAGAAGCAAATGAGCAATTAGGAGTAATAACAATAACACCAACACCACCTTCAAATGTACAGCCTAAACCTTCTAAGTAGATTAGTGCTCATCACCCCGGACGAGGTCATTGCCAGGATTAACATCACTGCAATTGACTCGCACAAGCTTTTGTCCGCAATTGAAATTGCTGAGGAAAGGTTCGTGAGGCCGGTGCTTGGTTCCGACCTCTATGAAGACATGATTTCGCAAAAGAACGTGATCGTCACTGAGGACAATAAAGAAGACCTGCAGACTCATATCACCCTCAAACAGGGGAATGGTATCTATCAGCTGCAGGACGATGATATTGTTAACGCCTGGGAGTTGATGACAGAAACAACGGCTTATCAGGATCTTTGGAAACAACGTCTTTGGTCCTTTGTCGCTGAGTGTGTTTACTCAGTTGCAATCCCTGAAAATTATGCACAGTTTTCAACTGCCGGCATAATGAAAAATAACCCTATTGGATCTGTTATAGGGGATAAGACAACTGCTTCGGTAGGTATCGACCTGAAGGATTTGAAATACCTCAATGACAAGCAGCTCCTGGAGCGTGTTAATGTTCTTCAAAGATCTCTCGAGGAATATCTGTGCAAAAACCTTGTTTCTCTTCTTAAATACCCGGCCAAACGCTGCCAGTCGTGCAATGATGATGGCCATAAGAAAGATGAGAAGAAAACAAGCTGGGTGACCGGCATTTACGATCACGAAGACAATAACAGAAGGAGAATCGAAAACGGTTGGGGATGGGATTGAACGTAAAAAACATACTAACCGGCTGGAGCAGGTATATGGGCGCCATTGAAACACCTGCAGATGTTCAGGAGCTCAGTAACAAAAGGTTAGAAGTATGTGGCAACTGCGAAGAAGCGAAAGAAAGTAAAGTGCTGGAGTTTATCAGCGGATCAGCAGAGCATTTAGATATCATCTACTGCTCTATTTGCAAATGTCCGTGCACGCAGAAAAGTTTAATACCGGGTGAAAGTTGCCCGCTTGGAAAATGGAATTTTTAAACAATCATAAATCAACAAACAAATGAAAAAGTTACTCGCGGCCATGTTCTTAATGATTTCGGCCACATCTTTCGGACAGTATGAGCACATAAACAACAGCGCTCAGATCTGGAATTTCACGCCGCAATACTCCAGTGGTGGATATAACAAACTTATACTCAATGCGACCACAAACCGGATGGAGTATACGCCTAACACTTTTCTTTCGGGTAAAGTGGTGGCAGTCACAGAAACCGACTCTGCGCGCAACTATAACCTCACCGGCGCGGCGTTGTGTATTATTAAATGGGCGACAAGGGATACTATCAACCTGGTAAAGGCAAATTATGTCAGCGGCCAGATCCTGCGGATGGTAGTTATTGCATCCGGAGCTGATACAACCGTATTCGTTCCCAGCAGCGGCACTGTAAATGCAGCCACGACCTACACGCTTACCGGTACAAACAATTCAATAAGTTGGCTTTTCGACGGCACCAACTACTGGATATTAAAATAATATTTCCCAACCCAAAAGTTTACAATGAAAAAGTTACTTACGTTTTTATTCCTGGCCATCTCTTTCACCACGATCGCACAGACTATACTGAATATCGGAACACCGGGCTATGTCACAATTAACAGTGCCAACTACAAACGGGGCTACCTGGGTTCGTCTTATTTCAAACTTGGTGCCGATAGCGTGCTGGGAATAAACATCAATTCGGGGCCACAACAGGTATTTATTTACCAGCAAAAGGCATCATCATACCTCGACGGTGATCACGGTAATACGCCATTCGCCTCAATGGCCGCATTAAAGACCTGGATGAATGCAAACTTTGAGCCCATACCGGACACAATCTACGTCGGCGGCGGAGGTGGCGGAAGCGGTACAGTTACCAGCGTGGGTTTATCCGTTCCTGATGTTTTCTCTGTAACGCCTACGCCGATCACATCATCCGGAACGTTCCTTGTCAATTTCAACGGTGGTAAATCACAGAACCAGGTGCTGGCCACTCCGAGCGGATCGGCTGGTCCGCTAGGGTTGAGGGTTTTAACTGCTTTGGATATACCGGCAACGTTAACATCCAGTACCACCGGTAATGCTGCTACTGCAACCGCGCTTTTGAATACCCGTACTATTAACTCGGTGCCATTTAACGGTACTGCTAGTATTACCGTATATCCTCCATCATTGGGATTAGGTACCGGAACAGCAGGCAGCACGACCAATATTCCGGTTATTACATACGCAGATGATGGCCGTATTACAGCGATCAGCACTGTCTCTGTTTCTGCTTCCGGGTTTGTGAGCACTGTCTCTGTAGCTAATGCGAACGGGTTTGTTGGCGCCTCATCCGGGGGTAGTAATCCAACCATTACGCTCCAGTCGACTATTGTTGGCATGCTAAAAGGTGTGAATATCAGCGGCACAGGATCTATTATAGCGGCAACAGCGGGCACAGATTATGTTGTTCCATCCGTTGCGACATTGTCCTCATTGACTGCCACCGGGACAATAATAAGCGGTGGGTTAGGATCCGGTGCAGTACTTGGGCCGGTGACAATGACACTCGGCAGCGATGCTTCATACGATATGTATGTCCGCAACTCTTCCGGGGTGCTTACCAGGATACCGAACGGCACAACCGGCCAGTACCTGATGGCAAATTCTTCTGGTATACCGACATGGAGTAATATGCAGTTCAGCCAATTTAACAATCAGACAGGATCTTCCTACACATTGGTAATAGGGGATGCCTGGCAGTGGGTGACTTCAAACAATGCCGGCGCGGTAAGTTTCACTGTGCCCAATAATTCATCTGTGGCATTTGCGACGAACACGACCATCCAGATCATAAACTATGGAGCTGGCAAGCTGACATTTAACGGTGCCTCCGGTGTAACGGTCAACTCATCACTTGGTTACCTCAGCCTGGTACAAGGCGCCAGTGCTTTTTTACAAAAAACAGGCACCAATACATGGTGGTTGTCAGGCGGTATTTCAAATTAAATCTATGAAATCAAAAGTTCTGATCTTATTTTTCCTGGTTATTGGCAATGCAGCTTCAGCTCAGTTCTGTCATGCAATTTGCAATAGTAAACCGTGCTCCAACCCGGCATCGATATCTGGGCCATCTTCTCTATGCTCGGGTAATACAATCACGCTTACCGATGCTACTTCTTCAGGTGTATGGAGCAGCGCCATTACAACTACTGCGGCAGTAGGATCAGCTTCGGGCATTGTTACCGGTGTGAGCGCCGGGACAAGTAATATCAGTTATACTGTTTTGGGTGGATGTTACGCCTGGACAACCATCACTGTAAATACTACGCCGGCATCGATTACTGGAACGGTCAGCTGCGCCTCAGGTTCAACATCACAGCTTACAGATGCAACCGGTGGCGGAGTGTGGAGCAGTAGTACTACAACCGTAGCTACTATAGGTACAGCCGGCCTTGTTAGCGGTGTATCTTCCGGTACATCTACTATCAGCTACACTTTAGGAAGTTGTGCTGTTAGCGCGGTCTTTACAGTTACCACATCAACGGTATATGCGACATTCACTTCCTTGCATGCTGGGCCCAATGTAACATTGACGAGCGGAAACCTTGATTATGCCAACGCAACCGGGACCAACAACTGCGCTTATGCAACGATTGGTACCAGCACTGGTATATCAAGCGGCTCCGCCTTTCCCAATGTATATTGGGAAACACATTTGAATAGTGCGTCTACTGTTACCGTCATGGGTGCTGCACCTGCATCACTGAGTACCGGAAACTATTTGGCCGCTTCCGGGAACCCTGGTTATGGTTTTGTGATTAGCTTCAATGCGAGCAGCGGCTACGCATATACAAATGGCGGCGGAGGTACCGGCATAGGTGGTTGTGGCATCAGTAATGACTATGCCTTTTGCCTTAATATGCAATACGGGTACTTATACATTGGTCAGATTTGCGGCGGAACAATAACCTGGTTCTATAGTGGCAATCCGCTTAGCGGTGCTGCCGGTACCGGGGCGATCAATACAGCAGCGAGCGGATTAAGCGGCACGAGCACATTGACGGGAACCTGGTTCCCGGCTCAGGGATACAACAACGACAACATCACCTACAATTTTGGACCCACATTTTTAGCCGCGAAGCCTACAGGATATACTGGCGTTCATAACTAAAATACTACTATGAAAAAATACATCTTAATACTACTTCTGCTACTCGGCATCAAAGCACCTGCACAAACCTACACTACCCATTTCGATAGCAATGTCGCACGTGATTATCTGAATGTGGCTGATACTACCGTCAATGGGCAACCGGTGAACCGTCTATATCTTAGGATGATGCCGACAGACAGCTCCGGGATAAAGGTTCTTATCTATTGGGAAATGAGATTTGGAAGCACATTCGATACTGTAGACAATGGTATGATCGCCGTTTCGCAGGCTGACACCAATAACGCCTATTTCACACTAACAAATTATTTAGGACTAACAGCAAAGCCATGACAGAGAAAGCTAAAGAAGGATGGCGGGCGTTCATAAGAATATGGGTAAGCCCAATCATAACTATTATTACCGGAGTTGTAATATGCTGGCACGGTTCACGAGATGCTGTCAGTCTGGGTTACGGATATTATGTGAATGCAAAAGTACTTATCGATACCATACATTATAGCGCATATCGTATTCACATTATTGAAACGAAAGTATCTAACCTGGAAGTATCACATCAAATTGATTCTATCAAACTTGAGCAATTAATAGCTAAACAACCATAATTATATGAACCAGATACAAGAAAAGATTGCCTACTCAGGCATAAAAATGTTACTCAAAAGGCTTAACAGTAAAAGCCCGGCATTATTCGTCAAAATCCAGTGGTTTTGCGGCGTTGTAGCTGCTTTTTGTGCTGCGATCATTGCCGGCGCGCAGGCTGGTTTCTTTTCGTTCATGCCAACGGTAGAATACAATAACATGCTGATCGTGGTTAACTCCATTGGTGTCGCATTAACGGCATGCGGCATAGTGGCTAAGCTGCCGTCTACTGATCCTGAATTGGTAAGTCAGGAAGTAAAGGATGCCATACTGAATAAAGCGGTTGATGACGGAACGCATGTGCCTGTGACGGGGGTTGCTATTAATAGCGACAATAAGACCATCGGGCAGATAAAGCAGGACAATGCTGCACCTAAATCTATCATATAATGTGGTGGTGGGCTTGGTTATTTCTAATTGTAATAATCGTCCTGCTGCTTTTATTTCTTATCCTTTGGAGAAAGTAATTTTTTAATCATAAAAACCAAACAATCATGTTTTCACTAAAAAAAGTAGTATCGGAAGTAGTAGACAAAGTAGAATTATCTGTAGGCAAGGGATTTGCTTTCCTTGATGCTCATGCTGGTTTCGTAATAGGACTGGAGCAGGACCTGCTCAACGCCTTGAATAACCCAGCAGCGGACTTCGCCCTGTCCAACATCTTACCTCCGCAGGTTGTAGCCCAAATTCCTAACATCGAAACATTGATACAAAAGGCTATCGCTGATGAACTTGTTGGAACGAAGATCGAAGCAGACGTTAAAGGCGCTGTCGGACTGGAGGCGCAACTAAAGGTATTGATTACCGACATTCAAACAACCCCTGGCATGAACAAAGGCATCATTCGCGATATCACATTGTCGATACTATCCAGCCTGAACAACAATGCGCTGAAATCAGAAGAGTATGCTTTTTACCTGGCTGCAAAGAAGCTGATGGCCGCTTAATGACTACATGCCCGGCAACTACTTCCATTTTGGAAACAGTTGCCGGGTTTTCTATTCCGGCGCAAATTCAATATCAATTCCCTTCAGTATCTCCATGTCCCTGTTAGCCCCTTCGGTGTCATAGTTGCGCTTTAAGATAGTCTCCGTATGTTGATTATGCAGAGCGGCCAGCCTGGTACCGACCTTTTTTGACACCTCGGAGCTGTGTGAGTGCTTTAAGCTGTAGAAATCAGGTATATTTTCTCCGTACTTCTTATTCCCGTCCTTGTCTTTCTTCAGCTTCACCCACTTTTGCCAGCGATGGGTGATCTGGTATGGCTTAATAGGGCCATCGCCCGGCTTCAGGCCACGGGAAAATACATACTGGCCGGGAGTGATCCCAACGAGCGCTTGCTCCCATAGATTGACGGCATTGTTTGGTATAGGCCTGTATTCCTGCCGGTAAGATGTTCCCTTCTTAATCAGGTACTTTACCGTCTGGTCCTTCAGGTTAACATCACTATCCTTCACATTCATTAATTCGGCTGACCGTGCGCCGCTATAGAAGAAAAGCTGCATAAATAGCCAAAACCTGTAGTTATCCTTCCGCAAGCCCTGATCAATGGCAATCCGCTGCTCCTTTGTTAGTGTGGCCCGCTTTGCCACTGCATGCTTCATCCTGGACACCTTTTCCATGGGGTTATTCTCAATGGTCTCCCACTCGCACAGCTCATCAAATAGGATGCTCAGGTGTGACCGGTAGAAATTATAGTTGTTGGCGGTCCAGGTATCACGCTTCACAACCTTTAATTGATCCAGCAGGGCTTTCATGTGCCGGCGGCGCACATCCTTTACCGGCATCATGTGGATGCGTAGATTCTTTGCTGCGATTTCTGAATATTTACGCACTGACCGCAGATCCTTCTTTACCCCTTCGCTCACTTTCCTTTTCTCGTATGCCAGGCGCCATGCCTCAATTAAAGGCGTATCGGGATGAATCTCATAGTCTGTCTTTACCGCTTCAAACATTTCCTTCTTATAGCCGGTGATTGGGTTGTAATCGCAATCATCCAGATCTTCTCTGATTGCCTCTATGGTGCCTTTGCAGAAAGCGCGGCGTTCATCGGCGGTTTTATACTCATTCATGCCCCGGTGAGTGACTAACACACCTTTCGGGTACCTGGTACCCCTGCCGGTCTGCCCAGGGCAATGGAAGCGGTAAAAGATCATCCATGGCTTTTTTGCCATGCTGGTTGTTTTCCAATTTTTAGGAGATACTGTGATCGCTGAGCGGCTGCAGCCGTTAGATAATTGTTTCTTCATATAGCAAAGTGTTACGTAAAGTGTTACTCGTAAACTTGCTACAATGCTGCTTTTTTGTTCTTTTAAAACCCTCAAACACTTGGTGGGCAAGTGTTTGAGGGGTAGTGGTTCCGCAGGGACTCGGACCCTGGACCCGCTGATTAAGAGTCAGCTGCTCTACCAACTGAGCTACAGAACCTGTTATTGGTGCGCGAAGATAAATAAAAAACTGATTGAAAGACAGGCTGACAGAAAAAACTGCCTAACTGATCTTAATATCATGTTTTTTAAGATTATTGAATATCTTATTCAGCAAATGGCTGCGGATGGACTGCGTCAAATGCACATCATTGATCCATACCAGCACATTCAGATTCATGGCTTTCTCATTCAGGTTCAGCAGCAGTATCTCAGGTGGCGGGTCTTTGGTTACGTACTCGCTGTCAGCCAGCGCCTCCTTAATGATCTGCTGCACCTCTTCGAATGAATGGCCTGACTCTATCGACACCGGGAACTCTATGCGGGCATTGTCATCACGAAGCGTCCAGTTGATAACCCGGCCCGATAACAGGTCTGCATTCGGAATGATCAGTTGCGCACCCTCTTCCATTACTATCTTACTCGACCGTATGCTGATGTCCAGCACCCTGCCTTTCTTATCGCCTATTTCAATGAAATCACCGATCCTGAACGGCTGTTCAAATATCAGGATGACGCCGGATACCAGGTTGTTTACAATAGTCTGCAATCCCAGGCCGATACCTACACCCAGCGCGCCCAGCACAATGGTGATCTTGTCCATAGGCAGCCCGGACGCGGCCACCGCTATCAGGAAACCAACGACGATCAGGAAAAGCCGTGTCATGGCCAGCCGGCTGCTGTTCTTCTTCACCTCAGGGTCCCACTTGTCCTGGGTCTTGCCATACAGGGCGCCCACACCCTGCTGCAACTGATTGGATATATAAATGATACCTACAAACAGCAGGATATTAATAATCTCAAACGACGTGCCGCCTATCTTCCGGGGCGTGGTCAGAAGGGTGGTCAGCCCATCCAGTACCATATTGTACATATTCAGGCTGATGCAGAAAACAACCGTCCAGAGTCCTACACTCATTACTATCAACGTCCTGCGCAGCAATAGTTCCAACCGCTGGAAATTTAATTTTGAGGTTAGCCCGCCATTCAGCCTGTATACAAGTGTCTGCAACTGGAACGCCTCTGTAACGATCTGTATCAGCACAGAGAGGCCAACGACCTGCGTCAACCCATAAATAGCCGTGACGCTAAATATTTTTGCGAGGCTCAGCCTGCCATACAAATTGGCCACAAACGCAATTGCATTCAGCAGGATATAAACAACAGAAACAAATTTGATCATTCCTGAAAACAAGATCGTGTGCTTCCTTATACGTATGAACCACCATAAACCAAAAACTACAGAAACCGCGCTCAGCGATGCAAGGAATATCCGCAAACCAAGCCGTGGCGTAAGTACGGTCCCCGCAAAGGTGACAACCACATACAGGCAAGCGATGATGATCCAGAAAACAAGCAGATCCCTGGGCCAGTTGCGTGCCAGCAATATGGTGAGTATGATCACCATCAATAACTCTGTGATCACTACATAAGCGGTTGGAGGATGAATGTCAAAAAAAGTGGTGATAGCAAACATCACTACCAGCATCGACAGCACGGGCATCTTATTGATGTAGCTGAAAGAATGTGCCGCTAACTCATCTTCTTTTTTATTTTCTTTCAACCGTTTGAAATTCTTCAACACCCAAAACAGGAACAGCAACCCCGTTACCAGCAACCAGAACTGGTGCTGCCAGTTCCGCTCGAAATAATAATGTAGTATTTTCCTTTGCCCGTGATACGATTTTCTGATCAGTTGCGCCGCCTGCCGGTCCATTCCACTATTAAGCGAGTTAACATCCCAAAGGAATTCATACTCCTTGCCCAGCGATTTCAGATTTATTTTTTGCAGCAGAGCGTTGATCTTATTCTGAAGGTCTATCGTCTCAAAATATTCGTTAGAAACTTCCGATTGCAGCTGCTTAATTCTTCCCTGGTTATCATTGATCTCTTTTTTAGCTATGGCCCATTTACTCTTCAGGTCTTTGATCTCCGTAATATACAGTTCCCGGAAAGCGGTATCGGCCATCAGCGAATGTAAAACCGTATCGTGCCTGAATACATTCATTTCCGCATTCATTCCCTCCAGGTCTTTATCGTATTTGAATAGCTGGTCCCGCCAGTCCACCACCTGTCGCTGCAGGTCTGCCAGCAGCACCTCAAACATCTGCAGGTTCTTTACATCGATCACATTATCATACAGTGTCAGGTTCTCGTCGATAAGGGTAACATTGGAATCAACTTCTGGAAAGCCCTTTTCAAGTTCATGGGTGTCGAACCCAGTACCTATAGTGTTATTGATACGATCGAGTGTCAGGTGCACATTTTCTATCTTACCCAGCAGACTGTCCAGCCCTATCGCATTCAGCGCGCTGTCCGACAGCACTATAGCATGCTTCTCCAATATAGCTTTCCTGAAATGCAGTGTATCTTTTATGTGACGGCAGGCTGCGCTCTTGGGCAATGACATCGTTATTAAAACGATCACTACAATTCGCAACAGGTATTTAATGCTTCGGGGCATGCAACAAATATAGTCAAAAACCCCAAACCCGTTGGGGAGACGACAAGCATAAATAGCTGAAGATGAGTAAGAAATATCAGTGGCCGTATAAGATCACAACACCCAATCTACCAACTGCCGCTCCCATTCCTGCCGGTAGCCGGTCTGCACTTTTATATAGTTATCACTGTAGCCTTCGAGCGTACCATTCTTCCCGGCATTTTCAAACAGGACCTTTCTTTTCTCCCCCCTGTGCTGCTCCGTAAAGTATTGCAGCTTCTGATAAGAGAGATTGCGCAATACTTTGTTGCGCTCGTTCCTGGTATGCACGGGCACTACAGGTTTTAGTGTTGCCGCAAGCGTATTGTCGCGCTCAGAGTAAGTGAACACATGCAGGTAAGATACATCGAGTGCATGCAGGAAGTTATACGTCTCATTAAAGTATTCGTCCGTTTCACCGGGGAAGCCTACGATGACATCCACACCTATGCAGCAATGTGGCATCAGCGCTTTAATGTATGCTATCCGCTCCTCATACAGTTCGCGTTTATACCTGCGGCGCATAGCCCCCAATATGGTATTACTGCCACTCTGCAGCGGTATATGAAAGTGCGGCATGAACAGCCGGGACCGTGATACAAACTCTATGATCTCATTCGTGAGCAGGTTGGGCTCTATGGATGATATGCGTATACGCTCTATGCCTTCCACTTTATCCATTTCCTGTATCAGCTCGTAAAAAGAACTGTCGCGGGTCTTGCCCCCATCACTCCCCTTTCCAAAATCGCCCAGGTTAATGCCGGTAAGCACTATCTCCTTCGTACCGTTTTTTGCCAGTTCGTGCATATTACTGAGCACACCGGCTATAGTATCGCTGCGGCTATGCCCGCGAGCCAGCGGTATGGTGCAGAAACTGCAATTGTAGTCGCATCCGTCCTGCACTTTCAGAAACGCACGGGTGCGGTCATTGATAGAAAACGAACTGTTGAAACCCGCTACTTCCTCAATATCGCAGGAGCATATTTTGGCGCCACCGCCATCTGCGGGGCCTTTGCTTATCTCTTTCAGATGGGTGGCCAGGCTGAACTTCTCTGCCGCTCCCAGCACCAGGTCCACACCTTCTATTTTGGCTATCTCCTGCGGCTTCAGTTGAGCGTAGCAACCGGTTATCACCACCATTGCTTCGGGCGCCCGTTTCTGTATACGGCGCACCAGCATCCTGCATTCCTTATCAGCATTATCGGTCACTGAGCAGGTATTGATCACATACACATCGGCCTCGTCCTCGAAATCTTTCTTCACAAAGCCATCCGCTTCCAGCATGCGGCTGAGCGTAGATGTCTCTGAGTAATTGAGCTTGCACCCTAATGTATGGAAAGCGATCGTTTTGCCCATGTATAGAAAAGAGCGCAAAATTACAGATAAATATCCCAATTGGGTTTTAAAACAGTCATTTGGTAACCTCAGGGGACAAAGACCGATAGGTTTCCCTAAAGTTTCTCTAACATTCTGTCGTTTCTTTTTTCGTTTTCACTCATTTTTAATTAATTAAGAATTAAAATTTACAATAATTGTTAACAAATTGTGTACACTGGCACGGAATTTGAACTATACCTATTGAAACCAAACCAGGCCAATATGAAAAAGATAATGATCATAAGCGTGCTCGCCGGACTATCTGCGCTTACTGCATGTACCAAACTGAAACAGTTGGCTAACATTGATGTAAACATTCCCTATAGCCAGCAAATAAGTGTACCAACTATACCCGGCGGCGTATCGGGAACACCTATACCCGGTGGACTTACGGTGCCTTTTCCGGCAGTGGGTTTTGCCACCAACTCCAAGCAATATATAGCTCAATATCATACCAGTGCAAATAAGATAATTTCCGTAGGGCTCAACAGCCTTGCGTTACAGATATTATCTCCGTCGGGCCAGAATTTTGATTTCCTCGACAATGTGGATGTGTACATCTCCAGCCAGACACAGCCTGAAATGCTGCTGGCTTCAGACATAGACATACCCAAGGGACAAACAACACTGAACTTGGTGACCGCAACCGATGTGAACCTGAAAAACTATTTCATAGACGACACCATATACTTCAGGATGACGGCCCATATAAATGCTGTACCTTTCTCCGGCACACAATTGGAGATGTCGTCCATATTTAACCTACTGGCTAATCCGTTAGACTAACAATAGAGGGGTTGATTGAGTAGCCCGGGATAATTGAAAAATTATTTCGGGCTTTTTTTAGTTCCCTTACTGCTGAACCGGTAACCGATGTTGAACGAAAACTGGTCAAGGCCGGTAACATCGGCATTCACACCACCATATCTGTTTACCGACGTAAAGCCAAGCCCGAGATTAGCGCCCAGGTAAAGTCTTGGTGTAATGAAAGCATTCAGTGCGCCGTTGATCATAGCACCATAGACAAAATGTGTTTCTACGAGAGAAGGTATACCCGAATACATGTAATTCGTGTTCGGGTTTGCGGCGTTACCAATGCCCATGACAAGCGAAGGCCCTATAGAAAATTTCACCTGCCGATAGCTATACATGTCTGTATATATCTTAATTCCCGGCGTAAAATAAAACATACCTCCTCCTCCTGAGCCATTGGTAGACTCCGCCACCATTACCGGCAATATAAAACTCAGCCAGCCCATGGAAGGAAAGAAATGCTCCCAGGATGCACCGGAACCGATACCCGCCTCGGTAGCGACAAATGGCGATATAGAAACGATGTTATTATTATAAGGTGCCACCGGCTGCGCAGGCACTGCCGTGCAACAAAACAAACCTACTATTACGAGAGTGTGCTTATAGTTCATAAGAAAGACTTTCCGGGTTAAATGACGGGAACGTAATTATTAAAACCAATTTATAGCGATCGCTTAGAACCTGTATCCTATCTTAAAGTTGAACTGTACGAGGAATTGCGAAGACTGATTCACACCTGCAAGCTGGTTTATATAGGTAAAGCCCATACCTAATTCCGAACCGAGGTACAGATGCGGCGTAGGATTGATATTTATGGACTGATTGACCATCATGCCAAAAAAGAACTGGCTTTGCGATGTATAATAAGCGCTGCCAAAAGGGTCAATTGCGCTGGTAGTCTTTGACCCGTCGGCAATAACTAATGACGGCCCAATCGCATACTTGGCAATACCGTAGCAACCCGTAGGATATAACTTGATCCCCGGCATTACATAAAACATAGGATCATTACTATTTACCGTATTTCCATTGTAATCGGTAGAGCTCTTAATATTTAATTCAGCGATAACAGGCAGGTAAAAAGCCACAATGCCATTCTTGTCAAGAACACGCTCGTAGCTGAAACTAAACCCGGCAACGCCGCTCTCCGTAAACTGGATAGGAGCAAAACCGATCACATTCTCTTTATACTTTCCTTTCAGTTGTTCATTATGCGCCCTGCGCTCCATCATATCATTACCCATCATGCTGCGGTCGCTCATAAATGACTCTTCCGAGCCATTCTGGTATTTTATCTTATCTACATCATTTTTAGAGATCGAGTACTCCGGCCCACCCTGGTTGTCGTAACGAACATACACGATAGAGGAGGAAGTCACGTTCCTGATCTTGGTATCCAGAACTTCGCCATTGCTTTTAAATATCTTGTCCTGGGCTATGGCCGAAACGGCAATGGACAAAAAAATCGCTGAAAATAAAAATCCTTTGATGTTCATAAGTGTGGTTGATTGACGTTAATACAAAGTAATACTATGCATATATCGTGCCAAACTCTAAAAATAGCTGAAATTTCCATGAATATTTTCTATTCTCACTTCTTTTTTCTCTGCTTTTTCCACAATACCAGACACTTGCGCATCTATATTAAAGCTTTTAGCAATGCTGATTATCGACTCCGCAGTATCCTTATCCGTAAATATCTCCAGCCGCTGTCCCATATTAAAGACCTGGTACATTTCCTTCCAGTCGGTACCCGCCGACTCCTGTATTATCTTAAATAACGGAGGCACAGGCAATAAATTGTTCTTGACCACCCGCATTGGGCCAGGCAGGTAGTGCAGGCACTTGCTTTGCCCGCCGCCGCTGCAATGAATAATGCCGTGTATCTGCGAGAAATGTTTCTTCAACACTTGTGTAACGACCGGTGCATAAGTGCGCGTAGGTGACAGCAGCATCTTACCTACATTCAATGACGTTTCCGTAGCATCGGTCATTCCGTATTTGCCATTATAGACCACTTCATCAGGCAATGCAGGGTCTACGCTCTCCGGGTATAGTCGCGCGTAGTCCTTTTTGAGCATTTCGTGGCGGGCGCTTGTGAGTCCATTGCTGCCCATTCCACTGTTGTACTCGGCTTCATAGCTGGCCTGCCCATAGCTGGCCAGTGATACCACCACATCTCCGGGCCTCATCTGCTCGGTAGTTACCAGTTTACTCCGCTCCATGCGGCAAGACATGGTGCCATCTACTATCACTGTGCGTACCACATCACCTACATCGGCGGTCTCACCGCCCAGCAAGTGCACTTCTATATCATACTCCCTCAACTGATCAAAATATTCCTGAGTACCATTGATGAGCGCTGATATGACCTCGCCCGGTATCTTATGCTTATTGCGCCCTATGGTAGACGAATAGGTAAAAGGCCCTACAGCACCTACGCACAGCATATCATCAAGGTTCATCACAATGCTGTCTATAGCTATCCCCTTCCATACACTCATATCGCCGGTCTCTTTCCAGTAGAGGTAAGCCAGTATCGATTTGGTGCCGGCACCATCTGCATGCATCAGGTTGCAAAAAGCAGCATCGCCGCCCAGGTAATCGGGATATACCTTACAAAAGGCGTTTGGAAATAACCCCTTGTCCAATTTGGCAACGGCCTTATGCACGTCTTCTTTCTGTGCGGATACCCCCCGCTGGTTATATCGATCGTTCAAGCTGAAAAATTGAATGGCAAAAGTAATAAATTGTTGGTCAGCAATTGCCCGCGTGGTGATGCGGAGTTGACGTAACTGCTAAAAAAACAGCGATATGATAGTAAATATCGCAAACACCACACTGGCGAACCCATTGGTATTGGCAAACGCGATACCTACCTTGCTCAGGTCTGTGGGCTTTACAAGCAGATGCTGGTAGGTAAGCATGGCGCCGTAAAATGCAGTGCCTATCCAGTATATCCAGTTAAAATGCCCAACTATCCCTGCAGCAGATACGAAAGTAAAAGAGCATATATGCAGCACCGTAGACACGGCCAGCGCATTACGCACACCCAATGCCGCAGGTATGGAATGCAGCTTCTGGCTACGGTCGAACTCCTCGTCCTGCAGGGCATAAATGATATCGAAGCCGGCAACCCATGTCAGCACCGACAGCGAGAAGAACACGGGCAGCAAAGCAAAATAGCCGGTCACCGCAATGAATGCGCCTATAGGCGACAACGACAGCCCCAACCCCAGTACTAAATGGCAGAGCGCGGTAAACCGCTTGGTATAGCTATAAAACAACACTACGAACAGCGCCACAAACGACAGGTAAAAGCAGGCACTGTTGATGAACCACGTAGTAACCACGAACAGCACAGAATTCACAATCGTGAACAGCAGCGCATTCTCCGCAGTTATGATGCCGGCAGGTATCTCGCGCCTGGCTGTACGGGGATTGAGTGCATCATACTGCCTGTCGAGGTAACGGTTGAATGACATGGCGGCACTACGGGCAAACACCATGCACAGGAGCATCTTAACGAGCAAATCCCACCGGAACGGGCTATGAAAATAAACGACCGCCAGCGTAAACCCGATAAATGCAAATGGCAATGCAAAAACCGTATGGCTGAACTTGATCAGCGAGAGATAATTCTGAAAACGGCGAATCGGAGAAACACTTATACTACCCATCGTATGACACAACGCATCCGCCCTGTTTACGCAAATGCACTTTCAAAATTAACGAACATTATCTTACGTCCGCCTCTATACTTATTGACACTGCTTCAGGAATGGAATTAGAATGAACGATAATGTTCTTCTGCTGGAAACCTGATTTGCCTGCTGTGTTGAACTCAACCGTTATCTCACCGTCAGCTCCCGGAGCCACAGGATCAAGCTGAAAACCGGGCACCGTACAGCCACAGGTCACATCCGTCTTACAGATCATCAGCGGGAAGTTGCCAGTATTCTTAAACTTGAATGCATGCTTCACTACCTTGCCCTCTGATACCACTCCAAAGCTGTACTTTGTCTCGTAGAACTGCATCCTGGTCTTCTCCATGCGGGCTATGCGTTCACAGCGCGACTTGGTATC
>JABDCE010000050.1:3000-20133 GCA_013288285.1 Bacteroidota bacterium | reverse complement strand
TAGTTGCCACGCTGTGGTTTGAAGTTAGCAAGATAACAGCCCTTCTTGTTGATGATGTAAGGACCGCCCCATGGATAAGGAGACTCATTACGGCCACCACGTGCTGCCCATTCCCATTCCTGTTCTGTTGGCAGGCGGAATTTACCTTCAAAGTATTGTTTTGTTTTTTCACGCTCAGACTCCCACATATTTGAACGCCAGTCGCAGAATGCGTTACACTGTTTCCAGGTCACACCCACAACCGGGTATTTATTGAAGCCCTGGAACCAGAAATACTGCATAGCGATCGGTTCGTTATATGAATAATTGAACTGGCGGATCCATACTGTCGTATCCGGATACGACGGAACATCGAAATGGTAAGAGTACTTCAACTGAGACTCAGTAGGATGCTGTACAGAAGCCGCATAATCAAACATACCATAGTGGTAGATCAACTTGCTGGCGTCGATTGATTTTCTGCCCCAGCCAGATTGCTCAGCTGGCAGATACATTGCTGCTAACTGGTCCTGCAGTTCAGGATCTTTCCAGTTAATATGCTTGCCGTAATCCAAGCGCTGTGTTCCATCGGCATTATCCTTGAAATTACCCAGTATGGTATTTGCTATAGAGTCCCTTACATAGTTTGTAAACTGGCGGTATTCCTGGTTGGATATTTCTGTCGCATCCATGTAAAAACCTACCATCTGCACGGTATGTATGGTCGCGTCATTTCTGCCGCGGATATCCTCGTCACTTGCTCCCATCTTGAATGTACCCGATGGAACATAAACCATGCCTATCGGCAGCGGGGCCTTATAATTCAATCGCGTCTGATCACCTATCAATTGACCATTTGAGCCTGGTTGCCCGCAACTTGCAGCAAGTGCCAGTAACGCTAAAGCAGAGACCTTCAGGGATGTTTTTTTCATACTACTTTCTATTTTTTTTTGCAATTAGGCAACTAAAAAATCTAACAAATTTCTTCGTTCAGCACAAAACCGATGCACAATATTCAAAGTTTTTTCCAAAAATACAAGCTTCGGAAAAAAAATGTTAATTATTCGAAGCAATAAAAATTTATACTATGTGTCAATTCCCAATGCTTTGTTATACTGGTTTATGAGGCGAAGTGCCTCATTTACGGTACTTACAGGCGATAAACAGGCCTGTTCCGAACAGACAAAACTATACATTTTATCCGCAAAATATTTTTTTCCCAGAATAGGTATATCAAATATTTCTTTTCCCAAAGTAAGTATATATGCTTGTGGCAGGTAATTCCGGCGCATTTCTCTAACAGCCGCTATCGCTTCCGGGCCGGCACATATCACCGTTTTCATGCCTTGAGCATGCCGTTGCAGTAGCAAGCCCCAATAGGCGAATGAATAACTGTACCTGGCTGTGGTATCTGCCATGTTCGCCATCATAGCTGCTGCGCGGGCTATCCACTCCGTTTTCTCCAAGCACATACCACACAGCCACAGGTTATGGGCCATTAATGCATTAGCAGATGGTGTGGCCCCATCATACAGGTCTACTTTACGCACAGGCATATCGTTCTGGTCTTCAGGTGTGTAATAAAAGAAACCACTGTCCTGGCTGAATTCATGAACAACAACTTCCATCAACTGGTTGGCCTTCAATATCCATTCATTGGTTCCGGATGCAGCGGCTAATTGTAACAGAGCCTGCACTAAATATGCATAGTCATCCAGCTTGGCAGGTATCCGTGCTGAGCCGTTCTTCCATACGTGCTTTAACTGACCATCCTGCTCAAAATTATCCAGCATCCAGTGCATATGACTTTCGGCAAGCGCAATATACTTTTCTTCGTCCAACGCCACTCCTGCCTTACACAATGCTATATTCATCAGCGCATTCCACGAGAGGAGGCACTTATCATCTGTTGCCGGTCGCACTCTGTTGCCACGCGCAGCCAGCAGCTCACCTTTTACCGTGTCTATCCTTTGTTTTACTTCCTCTACAGAAAGCTTATTTTCTTCGGCCAGGCCGGCTATACTTTTTGCCACATGGAGTATATTTGTACCCTCCCAATTGCCTGGTCCATTCACCCCGAAATACTCCGCGACAATGCTATCATTTTCATCTATTGCTTCTATCCATTCATCCCATGTCCAGGTATAGAATTTTCCTTCTTCGCCTTCGCTGTCGGCATCCAGCGCACAGTAATAACCCCCTGTTTTATCCTTCAGTTCCCGCTCCACAAAAGCAATCGTTTCTTCAATTACTGAGCTGTACTTAGTGTCCTTTGTAATGCTATATGCATCTGATAAAGTGGATACCAGCAGCGCATTGTCATACAGCATCTTCTCAAAATGCGGAGCGAGCCATTCGCGGTCAGTTGAGTATCGCGCAAACCCGCCACCAAGCTGGTCGTATATGCCGCCGTTTATCATAGCATCAAGGCTGTGCAGTGCATGCTTCATCGCCGGCTCATCGCCAGTGAAGTAGTAGTGTTCCAATAAAAAACTGATGGCCATAGTACCGGGAAATTTTGGTGCGCTTCCGAATCCTCCCTTTTCTTTATCGGCCTGCTTCAGCAAACTCTCCGCTATTTTTTTTGCCGTATCATTATCCGGCAGCTTTTCGGCAGCTATAAACGTCTTTTGCGAGGCCTGTCTCAGGTGTTGCAGCATCTGCTCTGCCTGTGTAGCTACCTCATCCTGTTGCTCTGTCCATATGTGCGACATACGCTGCAACAATTGCATCCACGAAGGGCGATTGTATGCCGGGCGGGGCGGATAATAAGTACCTCCATAAAAAGGCGCCCTTTCGGGTGTTACAAATACATTGAGCGGCCAGCCGCCATTACCATTTATTGCCTGTACTGCATCCATGTACAAGTGGTCTACATCAGGATGTTCTTCACGATCTACTTTTATGCACACAAAATGTTCATTCATGTATGCAGCCGTTCGCTCATCTTCAAAGCTCTCATGCTCCATCACATGACACCAGTGGCATGCTGCATACCCTATACTTACTATCACAGGTTTGTGCGCTGCTGCTGCCTTTTCAAACGCCTCATCGCCCCATGGGTACCAATCTACAGGGTTATGTGCATGCTGAAGCAGGTATGGGCTCTGCTCATTGATCAATTTGTTTGCCATAAGATAAAGGTAACTCAGTGCTTCATTTTGGGAACAACTAAATTACGACGAAAAAATTAATCAGCAGTTAAAAATAACGTTAAAAGAGAAGCATTGGCTTCCATAAACTGCAATAAAATGAGGGGACATTATTTCTTGATGATTGCCAGGAAATTCTCTAATGCAGAGACCATTGACGGTGCATTTACAGCGGGCGCTTTTACATCCAGGCGCAGGCCGCTGTCTTCCACAGCTTTTGAGGTAGTAGGCCCGAAAGCACCTATAAGCGTGCCGTTTTGCACGAATGCGGGATCATGCTCAAATAACGTTTGTACGCTGAATGGACTGAAGAACACGATCATGTCATAAGACAACTCCATGACCGGTTTTATATCGTTAGATACCATGCGGTACAAAGTAGCTTCAGTATATTTTATGCTGTGCTTGATAAGGTATTGCGCAATATCATTCTTCGCGCTGTCAGACGTAGGCAGAATGTACTTCTCGTTTTTATGCTTGCCTATTACTTCCAGCAAACCAGCCGAACTGCCATCTGCCGAAAAGAATACTTTACGTTTACGGTACAAAATGAATTTCTGCAGGTAAAGCGCCGCAGCCTCGGTAATGCAGAAGTACTTCATATCCTGCGATACTTTGAGTTTCATCTCCTCACATATCCTGAAGAAATGATCTATGGCATACCGGCTGGTGAAAACAATCGCCGTATATTCGTTGATATCTACTTTTTGTTTGCGGAAATCCTTGCCACTGAGCCCTTCAACACGTATAAATGCATGAAAATCAAGCTTTATATTGTACTTCTTCGCAAGATCAAAATAAGGAGATTTTTCTGTTTCCGGACGTGGCTGCGTTATTAATATACTATTTACCTTCAGTTCCTTTTTCGCAGTACCCTTCTTTTGTGAACGAACAACTTTAGCCATATACAAGGATTAACAGAAGTACATCGGGCCGGGTCTATTAACTATGATAATGAATCAATAAAACATTAATCCTTTTACCAATAATTTCATTAATACCGCCAACGGCAATAATTCCGAGGCGCAAAGGTACATAAAAAAATGGAATTTGCTATATTGAAAAAACGAGCCAAATACCTGCCAAGACCTGAGATAGCGGTTAAGCAGCAGTATACCGGCTACCACAAATGAGATGACCACCACCTGCTGTGCCCACTCATGATCTGCAAAAGCCAGTATGATGATAAATGGCACCAAAGTAATGCCAAGTACCTTGTTGATAAGAAATACGTTGAACAGATAATGCTCTGTGATACCTTCCACCCGGAAGGCCCAACCACTGAAACGCACTGTGGCATATTTAGCAAGATAGATAAGCCCCGTACCCGCTATAAGCATAATAATCAGTAAGGATGGCGGAATAACACCTGAATGCTCAGGGGTAAAGAACCGGACTATATAGTAGATGTAGGCGCCGCCTGCAAAAGTGAAGAATATATTCATCAACAGGTTAGGGAGGCCGGACCCCTGCAACTGCTCCTTAAGCTGCCGGTTGCTCAATGTAGGATTCCAGAACGCACGCCAGAGATTAAGAAAATAACGGGTATCCATAAAGCGGATCAGTCCCAGCATGAGGCATAAAAAGAGCAACAGGTAAAAATCGGCTGTCTGCGACTTCATTACATGCGGCAGTTCTATGTCGCTGATGACGTTTGTGGTTGCCATCATCTTGTGCGTAGTAAGAAATGTATCTATCGCTACCCTGTTTCCCTCTGCCAGTGCCAGGCTATCGGGAAACACTGCAATCCCATACTTTGCCGGCCGCACTTTAGCAAACGAGCTAAAGCTTGCCACCAACAGAACAATGATCATGAAAAGCCGGGAAAAGCGCATAAGGTCTGCAAATTTACGCCTAAAAATCCCATGCTCATTACGGAAACCAATAGTATCGTTTTTATTTATCCACCAACCCTGTTAATATCTTTTCCATAAAGGAAATTAGCCGTACACAATGACCATTCTTAACGGTTTCGTTATTTTGAGTTTATGACTACCTTTACGCGCCATTCCGCGCAACAGATATATGCTCAGTTATTTAGCCAATAAATTTCGTCGGATAACAACTAACCAGCTTTATCTACCCGAAATAGACGGCATGCGTTTTCTTTCGTTGTCGCTGGTCACCCTATTTCACATTCGTGGCTACTTCCTTGATAAAACAAACCTTCAGTTTACAGACAAAGTCAGCGACTACTACTGGTTTAACAGGTTTTTTACAAATGCAGACCGGAGCGTGCCTTTATTTTTTGCCATCAGCGGCTTTATCCTGTGCACGCCCTTTGCGCATCATTATATCAACCACGGCAAAAAGATAGCGCTGAAACAATACTATCTGCGGCGGGTAACCAGGCTGGAGCCCCCCTATTTTATTGTTATGATCTGCATTTTCCTGGCACAACTGGCTTTGGGAACAAATACTTTTCATGTCTTATTCCCCAGCCTGCTCGCCTCGCTCATCTATTCGCACAACCTCATCTACCACCATGCGCCCTTAGTGACCGTGGTAGCCTGGACACTCGAGGTGGAGATACAATACTACATTATCGCACCCTTTCTTTTCCGGTTACTGGTACTGCCCAAAACACTGCGCAGATGCCTGATAACAGGCCTCATAATCACATTTGTAACACTACAGCATTACTATCCCCCCAGTTTCAACAGTATTTATGGTTCCATACAGCATTTCCTGATAGGTATTCTTATTGCCGACTTTTATGTAAGTGGTTTTGCCATAGATTTTTTCAAGAAAAAATGGGTAGCTCCATTCGCGCTCATCATTTTCCTCGCCATGTTCCTCCTGCCCCGCTGGGAAGAACGTGCTAACCTTGCCGATTTGCTTTTGGCTATTTCCTTCCCGTTCATGATCGGGCTGTTGTACTACATCATCCTCAGAAATGAAGCTGTAAAAAAAGTATTCAGCTACAAGTTCATACCTATTATCGGCGGCATGTGCTATACCACTTACCTGATCCACTATACGGTTATATCTATGCTGGGCCGGCTTACCACTAAAGTGCATTTTACTAATTATTACCTGCCCAACCTTTTTCTTCAGTTCGTGCTGCTTATTATTCCCATTCTGTTGATCGCTTCTGTGTTTTATCTCTATATAGAACGCCCGTTTATGTCTAAAAAATGGATCGATAAACTCATGAAAAAAGACAAAAAACAGGAGGAAACAAATATGCCGGCAGAAGCAGAAGCCCGAAACTAAAGGCGTCTGCCATTTTTTTGGGTTTTTATTTCGCTATTTCCTGAATTTTCATTTTTCAATCCCCGCATTAATTTGTACCTTTGTTTGACCGCAACAGCCACCTCCCTTATTTATTGTAATATTTAAGCTGCGCGCCGGTCATCACAAAACTTTAGCGTTATGACCAAGTACATCTTTGTAACCGGTGGTGTTACATCATCTTTAGGAAAAGGCATCATCGCAGCATCATTAGCCAAACTGCTGCAGGCCCGTGGGTTTACAACCACGATACAAAAATTCGACCCATATATTAACGTAGATCCCGGCACCCTCAACCCCTATGAACATGGGGAATGCTATGTGACAGAAGACGGCGCTGAAACCGATCTTGACCTCGGCCATTACGAGCGTTATCTCAACACATTTACCTCCCAGGCCAACAACGTAACTACAGGGCGTATATACCAGCATGTAATTACCAAAGAACGTGAAGGCGCATACCTGGGCAAAACAGTACAGGTGATACCACACATCACAGACGAGATAAAACGCCGCATGCAGTTGCTGGGCGAAAATGACCAGTACGATATTGTGATCACAGAGCTCGGTGGCACAGTGGGCGACATTGAATCGCTGCCCTATATCGAAGCGGTTCGCCAGCTTAAATGGGAAATGGGCACTGAGAATTGCCTCGTAGTGCATCTTACACTCATACCCTACCTGAGAGCAGCAAAAGAACTGAAAACCAAGCCTACGCAGCACTCTGTAAAAATGATGAGCGAGCATGGCCTGCTGCCCGATGTGCTCGTCTGTCGCACAGAAGAACCACTGAACAAAGAAATAAAAAGAAAGATAGCCCTTTTCTGCAACGTTACACAGGATGCTGTAATCGAAGCGCTCGATGCAGATACCATCTACGGCGTGCCGCTGGAAATGATGCGTGAAAAACTGGATGTCATTTGCCTGGAGAAACTGGAATTGCCAATGGGCAAAGAGCCGGACATGACGAAGTGGAAAGAATTTCTCAACAAACTCAGGTATCCGAAAAGCAAAGTAACCATTGGGCTGATAGGCAAATACGTAGAACTGCAGGATGCCTACAAATCAATCCTGGAAGCTTTGATACACGCTGGCGCAATGAATGAGTGTAAGGTGGATATCCGCAACATACATTCTGAATATCTCACTAAGGAAAATGCGAAAGATACGTTGCACAACCTTGACGCGATACTTGTAGCGCCGGGTTTTGGCAGCCGTGGTATTGAAGGTAAGATAGATGCTATACGCTTTGCCCGCGTGAATAAAATACCCTTCTTTGGTATCTGCCTCGGTATGCAGATGGCCTGTGTGGAGTTTGCCCGTAATGTGCTGAACCTCACAAAAGCCCACTCTACAGAAATGGACCCCGATACTGATCAGGGCGTCATCTGCATGATGGAAGACCAAAAATCCATTACGCAGAAAGGCGGCACCATGCGCCTTGGTAGTTATGACTGCGAACTACAGGACGATTCAGCAACGGCTGCTATATATGGCAATACCAGTATTGCAGAACGCCACCGGCATCGCTATGAATTCAACAATACCTACCAGGAGGCTTTTGAGCAGGCTGGCATGATACCTGTAGGCAAAAATCCTAAAACAGATCTGGTAGAGATCATAGAATTGAAAGACCATCCTTTTTATATAGGCGTGCAGTTTCACCCTGAATACAAAAGCACGGTAGAGAACCCGCATCCATTATTTGTGGCCTTTGTAAAGGCAGCCAAACAGGCGCAGGAACAAAGGAATGGTTATGCGAAACGCCCCTTTGAGAAAACAGCAACAAAATAAAATATAGTAATTGATTTTGTGTAATTGGGACGCTGGTGCGTCCCAATTTTATTTTAAGTCAGGTTTATCCTTTTTATATCTGCACCCAGGGCATTCAGCCGTTCGTCGATGCGCTCGTACCCTCTGTCTATCTGGTGAATATTCTGGATGATGCTCTTACCCGATGCAGACAATGCCGCTATTAGCAGTGCCACCCCGGCGCGTATATCCGGAGATACCATGTTTATGCCGCGTAACGGCATCTGCTTATCCAGCCCTATCACCACTGCCCTGTGCGGGTCGCACAATACGATCTGGGCGCCCATTTCTATAAGCTTATCCACGAAGAACAGCCTGCTTTCAAACATCTTCTGATGCACCAGCACAGTGCCTTTGGCCTGTGTAGCCAGCACCAGCACTATGCTCAGCAGGTCGGGCGTTAGTCCCGGCCAGGGATGGTCATACACCGTGAGTATAGAACCATCTATGAATTTCTGTATGCGGTAATGTTCCTGCGCAGGTACATGTATATCATCACCTTTGATGGAAAGCTCTATGCCCAGGTGCTGGAAAGTCTCTGGTATGATGCCCAGGTATGCAGCGTCTACATTTTTTATCAGCAGTTCACTTTGTGTCATTGCGGCAAGTCCTATGAACGATCCTACTTCAATCATATCTGCCAGCAGCCTGTGCGCACAACCTGTCAGTTTTGTCACCCCGGTTATCGTCAGTAGGTTGGTACTGAGTCCTGTGATGTTTGCACCCATGCTAATGAGCATGCGGCACAGTTGCTGTATATAGGGTTCGCAAGCGGCATTATAAATAGTAGTGACCCCTTCTGCCATACATGCCGCCATGATCAGGTTGGCGGTACCGGTGATGGATGGTTCTTCCATCAGTATATGGGTGCCGGCAAGCTGCCGGGCATCCAGGCTGAACATCTGGTTATCTATATCGTAGGTAAAATCTACCCCCAGTTTTTCAAAGCCCCTTATGTGTGTATCTAACCGCCGGCGGCCTATTTTATCGCCGCCCGGCTGCGGTATATATGCCTTATGAAAGCGGGCCAGCAACGGGCCGGCAAGCATTACTGTGCCACGCAGCTTACCTGATTTCTTCTTGAAAGCATGTGTGGTAAAATAATCGGGATCTATATCAGCAGCCTGCAGGGTAACAGTATTTTTTGCAGGACGGCCTACCTTCACGCCCATATCTTCCAGCAGTTCTATAAGCGTATTCACATCCACTATATCCGGAACATTCGTAAGCGTTACCAGCTCGTCTGTGAGCAAAGCCGCACAGATCACCTGCAATGCTTCATTCTTAGCTCCCTGTGGCGTTATGGACCCATGCAGCGCATGACCTCCCCGTATCTCAAATGCATTCATAGACTGAAGTGAAGCCCCTTTTTTGAGAGGATGTTACTTATTTTTATTCTTATTAAACTTCCTGTTCTTGTTATTGAAGTTCCCTCCATATCCGCCGCTGCCATTATTATCGCGGAAGTTATTGTTCCGCTGCCCACCACCTTGTCCGCCCTGGTTCCCTTTAAAATTGCGGTTGTTATTATTGCGCTGCTTGAAATTATTATTGCTCCTTACCGGATTATCGTAATGTACACGATAGCCGCCTGTTTCGTATTTCAATAACCCGCCTGATATCTCGGCAAGTTCATTCTTGATCATGTCATCATGCACCGGCTCTTTATGCCAGTTGGCATACGCCAGCTTCATGTAGTACCCTATTGCCTGTGTCAGGCCATGGCGTGTCTCTTCGTTAGTTTCTGCGATAGCTCTGTTCAGCAGCACCTGTATATTCTTGCCCAGGTGCCTGTGCTGGAAATTATCCTGCGGATAAGGTAATACCTCTGGCTTGGCAAACACTGCCTCCGGTGTAGGGCAAGGGTATGGTGAGTCTACATCTAAATTGAAATCCGTCATCTGGAACAGGTGATCCCACAACTTATGCTTGTAGTCCTCTATCGTCTTCAGATGCGGGTTAAGGGTACCCATTAGTTCTATGATCACTTCCGCCTGCCGCAGGCGTTTTTCCCGGTCTTCAACAGTTACCAGGTACTCGATCATTTTTTGCACATTACGCCCATATTCAGGCATCAGCAGTTTACTGCGTGTAGTATTGTATTCCATCAAAATTTATAAAAATGGTAAGCTAAAGAAAAGATATTAAAATTCGTGCCTTGAATACCATTAACGAACGTCAATTGGCAAAGGCCGCAGCAAATATAGCATAAAATGTGCAACAACGCGTTTTAGGCGGTTAACTTTAAAATCACGTCGATTTAACTCACTAACCCGATTTTTTACCCAAATCCCTATCTTTGCGCCCCGATGAATCTGGATGTGTTGAAGGGTTTGTACCAGAATGACATCCGCTTAAAACAAATAGCGGCTGGGATCACTTTGCCCGGCCACAAGATCAGGGTCTATCTCGATAATCTCCGCGGCTCATCCATCAACTTTATTGCAGCAGGCCTGTGGCACCTTACCGATGTAAACCACGTCTTTATATTAAACGACAAAGAAGAGGCCGCATACTTCCATAACGATATAGAGCAGCTTACCAAAGGACTGGATATTTTCTTTTTCCCTGACTCTTTTAAAAAGACAGGATCTTTCAATGAGCTTAACAGCAGCCATGTGATGCTTCGTACTGAAGCGCTGACAAAGTTTACCGGCAAAAGAGTGAACAAAAAAATACTGGTCACTTATCCTGATGCGCTGTTTGAAAAGGTGGTGAACCCATCGTCCCTTGCTGACAACATGATCAGCATAAAAGTGGGCGAGACGCTTGATGTAGACGCAATGCTGGAACGATTTGTATCTCTTGGGTTCAAAAGAGAAGACTTTGTTTACGAGCCCGGGCAGTTTGCTATGCGCGGCGGTATCCTTGATATTTATTCGTTTGGCAACGAACACCCTTATCGCATTGAGCTGTTTGACACGGAGGTAGACAGTATACGACTATTTAACCCTGAGACACAGCTCTCCGAGCGCAAGTTGTTGCAAGTGTCTATTCTGCCCAACATAGAAACAAAATTTGAGACACAGCAAAAAATATCGTTGCTCGATTACCTGCCGGAAAACACCGTGATCTGGAGCAAAGACCTGTCTTTCGTTATCGGGCGCCTGGCAAAAATGACCACAGATCTGCCGGAGAAAATGGAGATAGGCCAGGTGGCTGTAGACCATGAAGAAGAGTGGCTTAAAGAATTTTCACGGTCCGATTTTGAGGTCGGTGGCGATTGGAAGGATAAGATCAGGAACAGGCACCTCATTGAATGGTATAATCATTCCCTGGAGAAGATAACCGGAGATGCCATTGATGCCACCTTTAAGTTTGCTACCGACGAGCAGCCGGTATTTAACCGCCAGTTCAATATGCTGATCGGCGACCTGCAAAAAAAGATCGCCGAAAAATACGTACCCTATATTTTTGCAGAGAACCCAAAGCAGTTAGAACGCCTACGCAGTATATTCGATGACCTGATGGCGGGAATTAATTTCGTTCCTGTGCCTACGGCTATCAGCAAGGGGTTCATAGACCACGACAAAAAAGTAATTTGCTATACCGACCACCAGATATTTCAACGTTATCACAAGTACAATGTCAAGCAAGCTTACTCCAAAGGAAAAGCGCTTACACTCCGCGCACTGCGTGAGCTTACACCCGGCGATTATGTAACGCATATTGACCACGGAGTGGGTACCTACAGCGGACTGCAGAAAATAGAAGTGAATGGCAACATCCAGGAGGCCATAAGGATCATCTACAAGGATAATGACGTACTGTATGTCAACATCAACTCCCTGCATAAAATAACCAAGTACACCGGGAAGGAAGGCACAGTGCCGCGTGTAAACAAACTGGGCAGTGATGCATGGCAAAAGCTGAAGAATAAAACAAAGAAACAGGTAAAAGATATTGCAGCCGACCTCATCAGGCTGTATGCCAAACGCAAAGCCTCGCAGGGCTTCGCATTCTCTCCCGACAGCTATATGCAGACAGAGCTGGAAGCTTCTTTCTTCTACGAAGATACTCCTGACCAGGGCAAAGCCACAGCCGATGTAAAGCGGGACATGGAATCTCCTTCACCTATGGATCGCCTCGTCTGCGGCGATGTGGGTTTCGGGAAAACAGAAATTGCCGTTCGCGCTGCATTTAAAGCTGTAGCTGATAGTAAGCAGGCTGCGGTGCTGGTACCTACTACTATTCTTGCATTCCAGCATTTCAATACTTTTAAGGAGCGCCTGAAAGACTTCCCTTGTAATGTGGATTATGTCAATCGCTTCCGTTCGGCCAAGGAGAAAAAAGAGATCTTCAAAAAACTGGAAGAAGGCAAAATAGACATTGTCATAGGCACACATGGCCTGCTGGGTAAAGAAGTAAAATTCAAAGACCTGGGTATACTCATCATCGATGAAGAACAGAAATTTGGAGTAGGCTCAAAAGAAAAACTCAGGGAGCTGAAAGCAAGCGTGGATACACTCACACTTACAGCTACGCCTATACCCCGCACCTTGCAGTTCTCATTAATGAATGCACGCGATCTTAGTATCATCAATACACCGCCCCCCAACAGGCAGCCGGTGCAGACAGAGGTACTGGTATTTGATGAGTATGCTATCCGTGACGCCATCTATTACGAGGCCGAACGCGGTGGCCAGGTGTTTTTTGTACACAACCGCGTACAAAGCCTGCCGGAAATGGTAACCCTGTTACGCAATCTTTGCCCCGACCTTCGGATCGGAATGGCACATGGGCAAATGGAAGGTCACCTCCTGGAAGAAGCGCTGTTCAATTTCATCGAGCGCGAGTATGATGTGCTCTGCTGTACCAACATTGTGGAAAGCGGCGTGGACATTGCTAATGCCAATACTATCATTATCAACAATGCCCACCAATTTGGCCTGAGCGATCTGCACCAGCTTCGGGGCCGTGTGGGGCGCAGTAATAAAAAAGCGTTCTGCTACCTGGTAGCCCCACCCATGAGCCTCTTGCCGGGAGATAGCCGCAAACGATTGCAGACCCTCGAACAGTTCAATGAACTGGGCAGTGGTTTCCAGATAGCAATGCGCGACCTGGATATACGCGGTGCAGGAAATCTGCTGGGTGGCGAACAAAGCGGTTTTATAGCCGAAATAGGCTTTGAAATGTATCAGAAAATACTTGGCGAGGCTATGCGCGAACTGCGGACCACCGACTTTAAAGATGTCTTTGCCGAAGAGCTCAACCGCAAGAAAGATTTCGTAAGTGACTGTACCATTGATACCGACCTGGAGATAATGATCCCGGATACTTATGTCGAGAACATAACCGAGCGTCTGTCTCTCTATACCCAGCTTGATGATATGGAAACGGACGATGAAATAACCAAATTCGCTACGGAACTTAACGATAGGTTTGGCCCGATACCATCACAAGTGCAGGACCTGTTTACTACCCTTAAGTGCCGCCGGATGGCCTGCGAGCTGGGTTTTGAAAAGCTCATCCTCAAAAACGAGCAGATGCGGCTGTACTTTGTCAGCAATCCGGAGTCTCCTTACTTCGAGTCCGACACCTTCAACAACATTCTCAAGTACATACAGACCCGGACAAAAAATGCACGGCTCAAACAGGTAGGCAAAAATTTCTTACTTGTTGTAGATCGTATAAAAAAGATGAAAGACGTTCTATCTTTCCTGGAGAGCATTAAAATTCCGGAAACCACGGGAGCCTGATAAGTTATGGTTGCCCCCGCAAAAGAAATCCCTTATAGTTCCTTCCTCAGCCGCGCTACTGAAACACCTAATTGCTCCCGGTACTTGGCCACTGTCCTTCGGGCTATGGTATAGCCTTTCACCGTTAGCATATCAGTAAGCTCTTCATCAGATAGTGGCTTTTGCTTATCCTCATTTTCTATGAACTCACTCAATATCTGTTTCACTTCTCTCGTCGATACTTCTTCCCCGTTTTCTGTTTGTAGCGCTTCAGAGAAAAAGTACTTCAGTATATGCGTTCCATACTCAGTCTGCACATACTTGCTATTGGCCACTCTCGATACAGTAGATACATCAAGGTTGGTCAGCGCGGCAATATCTTTCAGTATCATGGGCTTCAGATCACTCTCGTCGCCGGTGATGAAAAAATCACGCTGGAAATCCAGTATCGCCTGCATGGTATGCAGCAGCGTATGCTGGCGTTGTTTTATCGCGTCTATGAACCACTTTGCAGAGTCCAGCTTTTGCTTTATGAAAAGTACTGCTTCCTTCTGCCGCTTATCTTTTTTCTCGCTGCGGTCATATGCCTTCATCATATCCCTGTATCCTTCTGATACGCGTAGTTCCGGCGCATTCTTTGAGTTCAGAGACAGTTCAGGTACACCATTATTATTAAACACAAAGAAGTCCGGTATGATGTAATTCTCCGCTTTATTTGACACTGTATAAGCCGCTCCCGGTTTCGGATTCAGCTTTACAACAGTAGCGATCACATTCTTCAGATCATCATTGTCAAGGGCCAGGTGCTTTTGTATTTTGTCGTAGTGCTTTTTAGTGAATTCCGTAAAGTAGTTATCCAGCACTGCTATTGTATCGCGCACCGGCTTCGAGTCGGGCGTCCGCTTTAACTGCAATATCAGGCACTCTTGCAAGGTCACCGCGCAAATACCCGGTGGATCAAAACGTTGTATCTCTTCCACCAGTTCATTGATCTCCTCTACCGTCGTCTGCACATTCTGCCCGAAAGCAAGATCGTCAGCTATTGAGGTCACTTCTCTACGCAGGTAGCCATCTTCATCGAGGCTCCCTATTATCTGTTCTGCTATTCTGTGTCTGCGCTCATCCAGTTGCAGCATACTTAGCTGGTCCAGCAGTTGTTCATGAAAACTGGTCTCTACCCTCGCCGGTGATACCTTTTCATTATCTCCGCTTCCATAGTAGTCATCGCTGTAGTCATACCCGCTACTGTCATCATCCTCCCGCCGCAGAAAATCATCAAGGTCCACTTTTTCAGCATTGTCGTTGCTCAGTTCTACCTCTTCACTTGGCCCGTCACCCTCACCGTCTCCGCTGTTTTCTCCAAGCTCGTAATTATCCTGGTCATTGTTGTTGCCGTCCAGCTCAAACTCTAATGCAGGATTATCTTCCAATTCTTCCTTTATCCTTTCTTCAAGATTGGCCGTAGGTATTTGTAACAGCTTCATTAACTGAATCTGCTGCGGAGATAGCCGCTGTAAAAGCCTTTGCTGGTTCGACTGTCTAAGCATAATATTCGGGAGGTTCCCTATGCAAAAATAAAATTTAAACGCACAATACAATGCTATGGAAGCATAACTGCAAGCTATTCTTTAATTTAATACGACTTTTGTTAAAATCCTTCTTTTATAAGGATTTATAGTGTATATTGTCGTTAATAAACGCACCCGTGGCGCTATGAGCAAAAAACCATACATATCACCTTCTTTTTCTTACATCCCTTTAGAAGAGACGTTACAGATTACTCCTAAAAAGAAACAATTGTTCATTGGAATTCCTAAAGAAACTTCTTTCCAGGAAAACCGTGTTCCGCTTACACCTGAAGCTGTTTCCGTATTGGTCAACGAAGGCAATGATGTTGCAGTGGAACATTCCGCCGGGGAAGGTTCATTCTACTTCGACAACGATTATAGCGAAGCAGGCGCCCGCATAGTGTACGAGAAATCTGAGGTCTATAAAGCAACTACCATTATCAAGTCCGCGCCCATATCTGATGAAGAAGCAGAGTGGCTACAGCCCAACCAGGTGGTCATCTCGCCTATTCACATGCCTATGCTCAAGCCCGAGCTGCTGGAACAACTGATAGCTAAGAAAATAATCGCCATCGCTTTTGAGTCTATTAAAGATGACGCAGGGTCTTACCCCATCGTCCGGTCTATGAGCGAGATTGCAGGCAGCTACGCAATAACTATAGCCGCAAAATACCTCGGCAATACAGAACATGGCAAAGGGGTATTGTTGGGCGGAATTTCCGGTGTTCCACCTGCCCGTGTGCTCATTATCGGCGCAGGCCTCGTTGGCGAATTTGCCGCACGCGCCGCTTTCGGCCTGGGCGCTTCAGTTAAGATCTTCGACAACTCTGTGTATCGCCTCATGAGATTACAGAACAATATTGGCAGGCGCTGCTTTACGTCAGTTATTGAGCCGGTGGCACTGGCCGAGGAATTAAGGAATGCCGATGTAGCCATCGGCGCTTTAAAGCCGCTTAACGGCATAACGCCCATGGTAGTCACTGACCAGATGGTGAGCAATATGAAATCCGGTTCGGTGATCATTGACGTAAGTATTGATCGTGGTGGCTGCTTTGAAACATCACGCCTTACTTCACACGAAAAGCCTGTCTTTAAAAAATACGATGTGATTCACTACTGTGTGCCGAATATCGCATCCGCTGTTTCACGTACCGCATCCCGCGCTATCAGCAATGTACTAATGCCCATACTGCAACAGTGTGCCGACATCGGCGGTGTAGAGGGCGTCATATCCGCCAAAAGCGGTATCAGGCGCGGCGTATACATGTACAAAGGGTGTGTCACTAACGCTCCTATTGCCAAGCGTTTCAACTTTAAATACACCGACCTCGACCTGCTTCTTGCTTCACAAAGCTAACATGCTCAACACACGTACCCACAACTATGCCAAATAACCGGATGAACAAAACGATTGCCGGCTATCATTTATTAATGATACTTTCCGCGGTCGATTTCAGGATCAGTGTTGAAGAAGACCTGGTCATACGCCATTACCTCGTCAATGAATTCCCGTTCAACGTTAATCTCGACAAGCAGATGGAGGTGATCAGCCGGTTGCTGCCTGACGAATGGGAAGGACATTTTTTAGTAGCAATGGATGATTTTTATGACGATGCTACCGAGGAAGAACGCAGAAACCTCCTGCAGTTTGCCATTATACTCGCCAAAGCCGATAATGTAATAACCGTAGAAGAAAACCATTTTCTTAAC
>JABDCE010000050.1:0-2990 GCA_013288285.1 Bacteroidota bacterium | reverse complement strand
GGTTTAATGATTCACTTTAACTTAACGATCATTTTTATCCTTCATAAATTCTGAAAACATGAACAGCGAACAAAAACCTGCTCACAAAGAAGTGTACAACATCAATCTCGACACAAAATTTCAGCATCTCGAATTGATTGATGTCCCATCTATTGTAGCCGCTTGCAAAGAAAAGTGGCAAAACTATACACTTACTGAGGTCAATGACAGTGTAGTCAGGATCGGTATTGTAGAGGGCGAATTCCACTGGCATAAGCACGACAATGACGATGAGTTTTTCTTTGTCCTCTCCGGCCAGTTGCTCATTGATCTTGAAGATCGTACTATCGAATTAAATCCTAACCAGGGTACTACCATAACCAAAGGAGTGATGCACCGTCCCCGTGCGCCACACAAGACCGTTATGCTCATGGTAGAGACAAATGCAATAGCGCCAACCGGCGATTGATTATTGACGAACCTCTTTGACATAAAGAAAGGGGCCTTGTGGGCCCCTTTCTTCTGCAATGATGTGTCGATTATATTTTGTTCATCTTGTCATTCATGTCAGAATCTACAAGTATACGACCACAATGTTCGCACACGATGATCTTCTTATGCTGGCGTATTTCAGACTGGCGCTGCGGAGGGATAACATTAAAGCAACCACCACACGAATCACGCACGATAGGCACCACAGCCAGGCCATTACGGTAGCTGGCACGTATACGGTCATAAGCCACAATCAGGCGGGCGTCTACTTTCTCTTTAGCCTCATCTGATTTCTTCGACAGTATTTTTTCTTCCTTCTCTGTATCAGCAGTTATTTTCAGCAGCTCACCGCGTTTCACGTTCAGCGCGTCTTCTACATCCTTTATTTTTTCTTCTGTTTTCACACGGGCGTTCAGGCGGTCCTTCTGTTCGTAGTTGGCGTCCTTTACGTGTTTATCGTTCAGCTTCACCTCAAGTTCCTGCATCTCAATTTCTTTATTGATCGCTTCAAACTCACGGTTGTTCTTTACGTTGTCCTGTTGCTTCTCATATTTCTTTATTAAAGCCTGTGCTTCTTTCTTAGAAGCAGACTTCATTTCAATGAAATTATTGATGCTATTGATTTCCGCGTCTATATTATTGATGCGGGTCTGCAACCCTTCAATTTCGTCCTCGAGGTCTTTAACCTCCATCGGTAATTCGCCCTTCATCGTCTTGATCTCGTCTATCTTAGAGTCGATCTTTTGTAACGCAAGGACAGCAGTCAGCTTTTCTTCAACGGAAAAGTCTTTTACAGTAGCCATATCAGCAAAAATATTTTACAGGATTGGTGGATAAATTTGATAAAAGAATTGCAAAATTAGGGAATTTTTCGTTAAGTATCTCGGCAAATATTTCTGACGTGAACTGTTCGCTCTCATAATGCCCTATATCCGCTATAATTATTTTGCCTTCCGCATCAAAAAATTGGTGATATTTAAAGTCTGCGGTAACGAATAGATCTGCTCCCGCCTGTATGGCTTCTTTAAGCAGAAAACTGCCGGAACCGCCGCAAACAGCCACATTTGTTATTTTTTTTATCCTTTAAAGCGGTATGCCTGATGCAATCGGTTTTCATTTGCTCCTTTACAAAAGCCAGGAAATCCTTTTCAGTCATCGGCTCAGCAAGCTTCCCTATCATTCCTGCGCCTATACCCTGGTGTGCATTGGTCAGTGCTACAAGTTCATAAGCCACCTCTTCGTATGGATGATTTTCAAATAATGCACGCATTACAGCGCTTTCAGCATGTTTTTCTACCAGCACCTCTATTTTCTCCTCATTCACACTTTCCCGTTCCCCACCTGCTTTCCCAATAGTAGGGTTCGCACCAGCACTCGCCCGGAACGTGCCTATACCCCGGCTACTAAAACTCGCTTCACTATATAGCCCAATGTTCCCTGCCCCTGCGGCAAACAACGCAGATCTTACTTTCTCAGCGGCCTCAATCGGCACGTATGTATATAATTTACTAAGCGATGCCGGTTTAGGAGATAATATAGATAGTTCCTTCAATCCCAGCTTTGCGGCAATACGGGCATTTACACCATCATACATATTATCCAGGTTCGTATGTGCTGCATAAATGCTGATATCGTTCTTTATCGCTTGCTGCACCACCCTTTCCACATAAGTCCGGCCTGATATTTTCTTCAAACCCGAAAAAATAAGTGGGTGATGCGCAACGATCATATTGCATTTCCTTTCCATCGCTTCAACAAGGATAGCCTCAGTCACATCCAGTGTTATCAGCACCCCTGTCACCTCATCTTCCGGGTTACCTACCTGCAAGCCACAATTGTCATAGCTCTCCTGGTATACAAGTGGCGCTTTAGCTTCTATTGCACGAATTATTTCTTTTACTAACATACGTTTAAAATTAAGCTAATGTACAGACATTTCCGAAACTCAGTTGACCAATGCCCTAACACAAAAGTCATATTAAACCCCAAGTCTTAACACAATTTTATTCTTTCTATGACTAATATTGCAATCGGTTTACAAAATGACAAATATTCGCTTATATATCATACAAGTTCTAGGCATTCTATTGCTCCTGTGTGGCTATTTTCTTAGCGACCAGCCCGATAGCTTGTCTGTGATGCATTTTAATTCCGACCCTGCCTGTCCCTCTGTAATATCAAAAGCCGTAAAGCATTCAGCAAACGATGTTGCTGTAGCCACTGTATCGTCGCAAAACAATACATCGCACAAATCAAAAGCCCCTAAACATATCTCTTACGACCTTATGCTGACATATAAGGCTGGCTATATTTTTCATGAGATAAAGCCAGTTGACCATGCCTGCGTTCTACCCTTTGAATATTGTTATCTCTTTTTCGAGGAAATTAATCCTCCCCCTCCCAAAGTTTGTTAACTATGCCACGCCTCATGGCTTGGTTTTTTCCGATGCATACAACGTACCTGTATTGATTGGCTGGCTGGTAGCTATCGCCGAATTATATCCACGGTATTGCCCAGG
>JABDCE010000049.1:2740-20521 GCA_013288285.1 Bacteroidota bacterium | reverse complement strand
ATACTTACTATGAGTGTTGAGGTTTTTTCTGAAATGTCCATTTACCTAATTGGTGTTCATTTGTATTCTCGTGAAATCGGTGCCGCTTTCGTTACTGATGTATACTTCACCGGTGGCCATAAGTCCTTTAAGTGTTATGAGCCCATCGTCATATTGCTGCAGATCAGCCAGGCGCATCACATACGTAAGGCAGTACGGAACAGTACCTGTAGGTGGGGCACCCTCGCGGGTATCTTTGCAGCCATAGTACACACTTAGTCCAATATATTTTATGTCTGTAGTTTTAAATTCGTCTGTTGCTTTGAGGCTGGGCAGCAGGCAGCTTTCCAGCGCTGATTTTACACTTCTTTGTTCTGTTACCTTGGCGAGATTGTATATGTCACCATCCCGCAATGCAGATATATGTAGCATCAGGGCAGTATCGTTATACATGCAAAACCGGTAAGGTGCATCGGTATACAGAAAACTTGACGCAAGGCTTGTTGTATTTGTTGTGGTAAGGAAGAAGTGCCGCAACGGTGCAAAATATTTTATCAGCAGCACATCACTATACTTTTTTGTTTTTGGGAAGGAGTCAATATATCTCAGATGGCTTTCTATGTCATTGATAATAGAGTTCACATCGTGTTCCTTCAAATGGTCAAAGTTCTGTGTGTACAATGGCAAGTCGGCCACGGCAACATGAATGCTCTGTTTCATTTCCGGCAAGTCATTTTTCGGAAGTACTTTCTTATCCTGTGCTCTTACTTGCGCTACTACGGTGATGATAAACAGAAACAGTATCAATTTTTTCATTGACGTGCATTTTTTACAAAATTAGACAAATAATCTGTCGTCGACCGATACTAATGCCCTTTCACTTGCGCCTCTACCACCGATAGCGCAATGATATTCACGATCTGCCGTACAGAACTGCCGAGTTGCAGCACATATACAGGTTTGCGAAGGCCGAGCAATATAGGGCCTACGGCTTCTGCACCACCCACTTCCTGTAGCAGGTGGTAGGCAATATTCCCGGCCGCAAGGTTAGGAAATATAAGCACGTTCGGCGCATCGTTCACCAGGTCAGAGAATGGATAGTTCTCTTTCAACAATTCTTTATTGAATGCCACTCCTGCCTGCACTTCCCCGTCAATAACCAGGTCAGGATGCATCTGTTTAATGCGTTCCACGGCGCTGCGTACCAGGTTGGCCTCCTGCGACTGGCTGCTGCCAAAATTGGAATACGAGAGCATAGCTATTCTCGGTTTGACATTGAAGTTACTAACTACATTGGCAGTGAGCAGGGTGATGTCTATCAATTCATCCTCTGTGGGGTTAAAGTTGAGTGTTGTGTCTGCAAAAAACAACGGGCCTTTCTTTGTAAGCATGATGTACATGCCTGCAACGCGTTTAGCGCCGTCGGCCATACCAATGATCTCTAACGCGGGGCGTATAGTATCTGGGTATTTCCTCGTAAGTCCGGAGATCATTGCATCTGCTTCGCCGGCATTTACCATCATACAGCCGAAAAACACGCGTTCACGCATGGCCTTTTTTGCTTCGTAAAGGTTATAACCTCTACGCTTACGCTTTTCGAAAAACACCTCACCATACTCACAGCGCTTTTTCTCTGTTGCGTCATTTTTAGGGTCTATTATTTCTACGTCTTCGAGGTGCAGGTTGTTCTCCGCTATCATCGCACGTATTTTAGCTTCGTTGCCCAGCAATATCGGGATCGCTATGCCTTCATCGCGTGCTATCTGCGCTGCCTTGAGGATTTTAATGTTCTCCGACTCGGCAAATACTACGCGTTTTGGATTTTGCTTCGCTTTATTTATTATGTACTTGAGCAGGTTGTCGTCCGATCCGAGGCGATGATATAGTTCTGCTTCATAAGCAGCCCAATCTGTAATAGGTTTCTTTGCCACCCCGCTATCCATTGCAGCTCTTGCTACCGCCGTAGACACGCTCACCAGCAGGCGCGGGTCCATTGGTTTTGGTATAATATAGGTAGGCCCATACTCCAGGGTTATGTCGTTATAAGCTACATTCACTATATCCGGTACAGGTTCCTTTGCCAGGGCAGCCAGCGCTTTTACTGCAGCCAGTTTCATGGCTTCATTGATGCTGCCGGCGCGTACATCCAGCGCACCGCGAAATATGTAAGGGAAGCCCAGTACATTATTTACCTGGTTGGGATAGTCGCTGCGGCCTGTGGCCATGATCACATCGGGGCGTGCTGCAATGGCATCGTCATAACTTATTTCCGGATCAGGATTAGCGAGCGCAAATACTATAGGCTTCGCTGCCATGCTCCTCACCATATCTTTGGTAACGACATTTGCTTTAGACAGACCTATGAAAACGTCAGCGTTTTCCATTGCTTCGTGGAGGTCGATGGCTTTCATGTCATGAGCAAATTGTAGCTTGTAGTCTTCAAGGTCGGTGCGGCTTTTTACAAGCAGCCCCTTACTGTCAAACATATACATATTTTCCACTTTTGCGCCAAGTGCCAGGTATATTTTGCAGCAGGAAATGGCGGATGCACCGGCTCCGCTGATCACGAACTTTACATCGCTTATTTTTTTGCCTACTATATCAATAGCATTGAGTAGCGCAGCGCCGGATATTATTGCTGTTCCGTGCTGATCGTCGTGCATGATAGGTATGCTTAGTTCCTCTTTAAGCCGGCGCTCTATCTCAAAACATTCGGGCGCTTTTATATCCTCTAAGTTTATTCCGCCGAAAGTGGGTTCAAGAGCCTTTACTACGTTTACAAAACCATCTATATCATGTACATTAAGCTCTATGTCAAAAACGTCAATGTCAGCATATATTTTGAAAAGCAGACCTTTCCCCTCCATCACCGGCTTTGCCGCTTCCGGACCTATATTGCCTAGTCCCAATACAGCAGTCCCATTGCTGATAACGGCTACCAGGTTGCCTTTAGCGGTATATTTGTATACATTCTCTACGTTGGCATGGATTTCCAGGCACGGTTCGGCTACACCGGGGGAGTAAGCAAGTGCCAGGTCGCGCTGGGTTTTGGTTTCTTTGGTCGGGATAACTTCTATTTTTCCGGGTCTTCCTTTCGAATGATATTCCAAAGCGTCTTCCTTCCTGATCAACTGTGCCATGGTACTGTATGTATTTTGAGTCGCCTAAGTTACGAATATGGCGAAGAAATGAATGTTTCGCATATTATTTTTGATGTTGCAAGTGAGAATAAATCTGGCACGGGTTTTGCCATACCATGTATTAGTAAGTTTATTTTTTTCAAAACCCAAGATTGTTTGCTGATTTTACGTCTATTAAAGGAGGCAGGGTTAGTTTTCGGGTGAGGCGTAATAATAAATACAGAAAAATAACACAAAAATAAGCTTGTATAACCAAATAAATTATATACAGATTGATATTCCAAAATGCAGAAATTAGTTTGAATTGATTAAATTTGCTCCCTTGTAGTTTTTTGAGCATACAAGTTGCTGCTTTGGCGCCGGATCTCTGATCTAAAAACCCGAAAATGCTTCCGAGTTCAGGAAATTATTCTTATAAAAAATACAAAAAATACAATATGAAAAAAAGTTTTTACTTACAGAGTTTACTTGTTTCCTGCTTTATTTTGCTTTCTGTAGCTGCAAAAGCTACAATACCTGTAATCCATGCCAGCCCTCGCGATACGACAGTGTGTGATAGTGCATTAACATTTTTCTCGGTTGCAGTTACAGATACTCCCGGCAGTACGCCTATTACTTATTCGTGGCAGGTATCAACTGACGGCGGTACTACCTGGTCAACGGTAACCAGTGTACTTGAATATCTTGGTGCTACAACCGATTCGATAAGCATTAAAGCTGATTTTACACTTTCCGGCCATTGGTACAGGGCTATAGCTACTAATTCAGACGGGGCTGATACCTCTACTGCCGCAATGCTGAACGTAATTGGCCCGAATGCCGGAACGATAATTGGGGCAGTAGCAGTGTGTAAAACGGGTACAATCACTTTATCAGATGCGGTAACCGGTGGCACATGGAGCAGTTCTAATACATCGTTAGCAACTATCGGCAGCTCCAGCGGCATAGTGTCGGGAGTTAACTTTGGCTCTGTTATGATCAGCTATAGCGCTACAAACGCATGCGGTACGGACACGACGACTTATACACTACGTATAGATACAACCGTAACGTCATCAACTATTTCAGGTCCAGGCACAACGTGTAAAGGCAATTTCATAACATTGACAGACCCAAATGTTCTGGGTGTTGGCACCTGGACAAGCGGCAATACAACAGTTGCTGTAGTTTCTCCGGCGGGTGATGTTACTGGTACAGGCGGTGGAAGCACTATTATTTTCTACAATTTCACAAATGGTTGTGGTACAACTTCTGCAAGTTTTGGTGTAATAGTTGATACAGTGTTACCACATGGTATTATTTCAGGGCCATCTACTTTGTGTTTTGGAACATTTGTTCATCTGAGTGAAACAGTGTCAGGCGGTATCTGGATCACAGGTTCTTCTTCTGTGGCTACTGTCGACGGTTCAGGAAATGTTACCGGCGTATCGCAGGGAACTGCCGTAATATCCTATTTGTTTTCTAATGCATGTGGTACAAGCATTGCTACAGACACAGTTACTGTTATCCGCACTTCTTCTGTGATTACAGGTGGCGACAGTGTTGGGATCGGCAATACACGGATGCTTTTGGACTCAGCTATAGGCGGTATGTGGTTTAGCAATGATACTTCGATTGCAACTATTGACACCTTCACAGGTCTTGTGAAAGGTATAGACACAGGCATCACCACTATTACTTATACTGTTACTAATATTTGTGGCACAACCACCTCATTGTTAACATTAAATGTAGGGCCTGCGCCTACTTTGCTACCTATATATGGTAGTGCAACGTTTGATTCTGCAGTATGTGTTGGTGCTACCGTTCAGGTATTTGATACTACCATAGGTGGTGTGGGACGGTGGTCAACATCGAATGATACGATTGGTACAATCGATAGCATGACAGGTGTTTTCACGGGGATAAAAACCGTCTATAATACCCATGACGATTCGGTTAACGATTTGCACATTGGTATTGACAGCGTTATCTATACATTTACCAATGCTTTCGGTACGAGCCGCACCACAATACCTATTATTGTAAACCAGTCTCCAACCTATTTAACTGTGAGCGGGCCGGCTATCGTATCAACAGGCGGCAACTACCAGATTTCGGCAACTCCATATTACGCATGGATACATACGCCAAGCTCCATATATATACCATTAGGCGGAGCAGCTACTGTTGGCACATGGGTTGATAGTAGCGCAGGTAGTTTAGGCTATATTGTCGGAGAAAGTGATTCATCTGATGCCCATTTTACCGCTGTTGCTTCTTATGTGGTTACAAAGGCGGGCAGAGATAAGCTGACCTATACAGTGTCTAACGGATGTGGATCCTTTAGCCAGTCAGTTGTTATGTCACTGGTTTTGGCTCCTAATGCTGTAACTAATACAGTGGCGCTGGCTACGGGCCTGAATGTATATCCTAATCCTACAAATGGTAATGTTACTATTAACCTCGTTTCAGATATTAATGCAGGTGCGCATGTAGTGATCAGTAATGTTCTAGGAGCTACCATAAAGGAGTTGACCATAGTAACTAACAAGGCTTATGACATCACGCTTGACCAGCCTGCCGGTATGTACTTCATAACGGCTACAACGCCATCAGGCAAGTATGACGCGAAGATCGTTGTTGGAAATTAATCGTTGAAATTGTATTCTTATGAAGGGCTGGCATTATGCCGGCCCTTTCTTTTTTAAGCGGTTATCATTTGCTGTTTGGTTAAGAATGGTTAAAATGAGTATGCGCATGCTTACTATTCTGCACAATAAACTATATTTTTGCTGTGCAAATCAAAAAATCTAACTATGAGTTTTATTACAGATATTGTTGCACGCCAGATACTGGATAGCCGTGGCAACCCTACAGTAGAAGTAGACGTACATACAAGTGAAGGTGCTATGGGTCGTGCGGCTGTACCGAGCGGAGCAAGCACCGGAAAACATGAAGCGGCTGAATTGCGGGATGGGGATAAGAAAAAATACCAGGGCAAGGGTGTATTGAAAGCGGTGAGCAATGTAAATGACATTATAGCTGAGGAACTGTACGGCTGGGATATTACCGACCAGCGCGGATTGGATAGGACGATGATTGATATTGATGGCTCTGCAAATAAAAGTAAGCTTGGAGCAAATGCAATATTAGCTGTTAGTATGGCTGCGGCTAAGGCTGCGGCACAAACTGTAGGCTTGCCACTGTACCGCTATATTGGCGGTGCCAACGCGAGGACATTGCCGGTGCCTATGATGAATATACTCAATGGCGGCGCACATGCCGATAACAAAATTGACTTCCAGGAGTTTATGGTAGTGCCGGTGGGCGCTGCAAATTTTAGCGAAGGTTTGCGTTGGGGAGTAGAGATATTCCATTCTCTGAAAACAGTATTGAAGAACAAGGGTTACAGCACCAATGTGGGTGATGAAGGCGGTTTCGCTCCTAACATACAAAGCAATGAAGAGGCTATCGAAACAGTTCTGACAGCTATTGAAAAGGCCGGATACAAACCAGGCATTCAGGTCAGCATAGCTATGGACGCTGCAAATAGCGAACTCTGGAACGATAAGGATAAGAAATATCATTTCCACAAGAGCGATGGTAAGAAGATGAGCAGCGATGAACTCGTGGAGTATTGGGTGAAATGGTGTAAGAAATACCCGATCATAAGCATAGAAGATGGTATGGCGGAAGACGACTGGAAAGGCTGGAAAAAACTTACTGAAGCGCTCGGTGATAAAGTGCAATTGGTAGGCGACGACCTTTTTGTTACAAACGTTACGCGGCTCGAAAGGGGTATAAAAGAAAATATTGCCAATGGATTGCTGGTAAAGGTGAACCAGATTGGTACGCTCAGTGAAACGATGGACGCTGTAGCCATGGCACAGCAAAATGGTTATAACACCATAATGAGCCACCGTAGCGGAGAGACAGAAGACAATACCATAGCAGACCTCGCTGTTGCGCTCAACTGCGGACAGATAAAAACAGGGTCTGCCAGCCGTAGTGACCGTATGGCCAAGTATAATCAGTTACTAAGGATAGAAGCAGAACTAAATGGTAATGCTTTTTATCCGGGGAAAACTCTTAAATTTGGTAGGTAAAAAGCAGATAAAATGACGTTTATGACAAAAGCTATTAAGGTACTGACCAACAAGTATTTGCTGGCAGGAGCGGCTTTCCTGGCATGGACGATATTTTTTGACCAGAACGACTGGATCACATTGCAGCAACATCAGAAAGAGCTTAACAGAATAAGCGATAATATCGCCTACCTGAATGCTGAAATAGGGAAAATGAATACAGAGCGGAACGACCTGATGACAAATCCCAGGAAACTGGAACAATATGCCCGCGAAAATTACAGAATGAAGCATGAAGGCGAGGACGTATATGTGATTGATAAGGCCGCTAAATAAGTTATTTGCTATAAGATGATCAACAATGAACCACCTTTCGGGGTGGTTCGTTAGTTAATTGAGCCCGTGAATGATAGTATTTTGCTATTAAGCAATAAGAAGAAATTCTGTTCTCCCAGGTAGCTGCCGCGCTTTATTTGACAAATAGTACACACCTTTGTTTCCTCAATTGCTTACCTCCTGATGACTACAATAATAGCGGGTACTAATCGTTCTGACAGTATGACTTTGCGGACGGCGAGCCTGTATCATAAGTTGCTATCCGAAAAAGGGGAAGATGTAAAGTTGCTGTCGCTGGAAAATAGAGAAGTGTGGGAACGCGGTACCGCAATGATGGACATGGAGCAGCAGTACCTGGTGCCTGCTCAGAAGTTCATTTTTATCATGCCGGAGTACAATGCAAGTTTCCCGGGCATACTGAAATTAATGATCGACAACAGCGACATAAAAAAGTGCTGGTGGTATAAGAAAGCGGCATTAGTGGGCATCTCTGACGGGCGGGCAGGTAATCTGCGCGGCATAGAACACATGACGGCTATTTTGCACTATATGAAGGTGCATGTGCTATACAATAAGGTCATTATATCACGGATCAATGACGAAATAGATATGGATGGGAATCTGTTAAAGCCGGAGACAGCGGCAATAATAGATACGCAGATAGAAGAGTTCCTGACATTTTAAAATGGTACTATGAAACTTAGATTGTTTATTATCCTCAGCATCATCGGGTTGGCCGAATACTATAGTTTTATAGTTGTGCGGTCCGCGGTACGGAATTTGCCATCAGCATTGCGTATAACATTAACCACCGTTTATCTGTCCCTTACTGTGTTAAGCTGGATGGGGCTTATATTCTTCCGGACAATTAATTGGGCAAACGTGCCGCACCTGCTGCGGAATGTATACATTGCCTTTGTGCTGGGCTTTGTGGTGGGGAAGATACTCGTACTGCTCGTGATGCTTATTGATGATATACGCAGGCTGATCACCTGGCTCGTCAGTGCACTGATATACCGCGGATCATCTGCCGGAGATACTGTGGCAAATATCGACCGGTCGCTTTTTCTGAAGCGTACGGCATTGGTGCTGGGCGGGCTCTCCCTGGTAGGATTCACTTATGGCATTCGCAACAGGTATAATTATAGGGTACGAAAGATAAAACTGAAGTTAGCGTCATTGCCTGAGTCATTCAAAGGAATAAGAATCGTGCAGATATCAGATATACATACCGGCAGCTTCGACAATCATGCTGCGGTGGCACACGGCATTCAGCGGGTGATGGATCAGAAAGCGGATATCATATTTTTTACCGGAGACCTGGTCAACAATCATTCAGACGAAGTGGATGCAAAATACCAGGAAATATTTTCTAAGCTGAGTGCACCAATGGGTGTATACTCCACATTGGGCAACCATGACTACGGTGACTATGTGCAATGGCCCACGCCACAGGATAAAATTGCCAACCTCGACAAACTGAAAAGCATACATGCAGCAATGGGCTGGAGGTTATTGATGAACGAACATGTGGTACTGGAGCGTGGTACAGGTAAGATAGCACTGATAGGCATTGAGAACTGGAGTGCAAAGGCAAATTTCCCTAAGTACGGCGATATGCGTAAGGCGTATGACGGCTTGAAAGAAAAGAACATTCCTACCAAGATACTTTTATCGCATGATCCTTCTCACTGGCATGCGCAGGTAATACCTGAATATGGCGATGTGCAGCTAACATTGAGCGGGCATACCCATGGCATGCAGTTTGGCGTTGATACCAAATGGTTCAAGTGGAGCCCGGTGCAGTACATGTACAATGAATGGGCAGGGTTGTATACAGAGGGCACCCAAAACCTCTATGTGAACAGAGGCTTTGGTTTCCTAGGCTATCCCGGCAGACTTGGGGTGCTGCCAGAGATCACGGTTTTTGAATTGGTATAATTTGTACGTTGAAATTCGGCAGCTATATTTATGCTTATCATTTATAACTTTTCATCTTTTCTTTATAACAATATATTCGCTTCCGGTTTGTCTTAACTTCCAACAAATTACTTAGGTTTGCACCCTCAAATATTACACATGCAGTCATCAGTTCTGGAACAAATGCAAGGTATGGGACATGAGCAGGTAGTTTTCTGCCAGGATCCACATACCGGTCTGAACGCTATAATAGCCGTACACAACACAACACTCGGGCCATCGCTGGGAGGTACTCGCCTCTGGAATTATAACAGCTACGAAGAGGCGCTTACCGACGCATTGCGGTTGAGTCGTGGTATGACCTATAAGTCTGCTATAAGTGGTCTGAACCTCGGTGGAGGCAAAGCAGTGCTGATAGGTGATGCTGCAAAGCTGAAATCGGAAGTGTACTGGCGCAGGTATGGCAAATTTGTAAATAGCCTGAATGGTAAATACATTACAGCGGAAGATGTGAATACGTCATCTGCCGACATGGAATACATAGGCATGGAAACAAAGTTTGTGACCGGCAAGCCTGAATACAGTGGTGGAAGCGGAGACCCTTCGCCACTTACTGCATATGGAGTATATGTGGGCATGAAGGCCGCTGCAAAGAAGGCCTGGGGTAATGACAGCCTGAGCAATAAGAAAGTATTGGTGCAGGGCGCAGGCAATGTAGGGCAATACCTGATGGGCCACCTCGTAGAAGAAGGTGCTGTCTTGTTTATTAGTGATATCAATGAAGCTAAAATAAAACAAGCTTTAGGAAAATACCCGAAGGCGCAGGTAGTGGATAACAAAACGATATTCGATCTGGATATCGATATATATGCGCCATGTGCACTGGGCGCTACAGTGAATACCGAAAGCATCAACAAAATGAAGTGCCCGGTGATAGCTGGTGCCGCCAACAACCAGCTTGCAGATGAAAATGTACACGGCCCTATGCTGGTAGAAAAAGGCATTATCTATGTGCCCGACTTCCTGATAAACGCCGGTGGTATCATCAATATAAGCATTGAGATAGATGGCTATAACAAAGACCGGGCAATTAACACAGTAAGTAAAATTTACCAGCGCACACTGGATATCTTTGATATCGCAGAAAGAGACAAGGTGCATACACAGCTCGCTGCTATGCGCATGGCAGAGAAAAGAATTAACGATATAGCCAACCTCAGGGTAGGTATATAAGATTGGCAGTAGAAATGAAAAGCCCGGTAAGCAAAATGCTTACCGGGCTTTTCATTTAGCATCGTCGATGTATCAATGATCGTACTTCAATACAATAGCAGGTGGTGCGTAGTCCTGCTCATGACAGTTGCAGTGTATGTCTTCGATGTAAATGGTAGTATTTGGGTAGTCCCATTCTTTTATCTTGCTGATCTGCAGTTCGTTAAAATCTACGCCATGAACATATAAAGGACCAAAGAAGTCGTGGCCAGGAGCTATAAGCGACACTGAAAACCCGGCAATGGCGCACGGAGAGTCTATGGTTAGTTTCGGATTAGCCAGTATTTCGGCACGTGTGGTCATATACGAATTGATATTGCCCACCCTCACAATTGGCAATGCAGGCTGTTGTGTCTTCTTTTTATTTTTGTCGCCCGCATAAGAAAATACGAACGGCATCATCAGCACAGCAATAAATAAACCCGACTTTTTCATGCTCAGAAAATTTTACTAAAGTTACAAAAAAACGGCGCACAAGCTACCGGGTTTCACTACATATATTTACCTGTATAGCTGTTCTTAACTTTCTTCAATCCCTCAGGTGGGCCTTCGTACAACAGGTAGCCACCTGCTTTTCCTCCCTCTGGGCCCAGGTCTATCACCCAATCCGCGCTCTTTATTACATCTGTGTTGTGCTCCACAACAATTATGGAATGTCCTTGTTCAAGAAGCGCATCAAATGACTGCAACAGTTTCTTTATGTCATGTACATGCAGGCCCGTGGTGGGTTCATCAAAAATAAACAACACTTTGTCTTTCGCTTTTCCTTTACCCAGGAACGACGCGAGTTTCACTCTTTGCGCTTCCCCGCCACTGAGCGTATTACTACTTTGTCCCAGCTTCACATATCCCAGTCCCACATCGCTCAAAGGCTGTAGCGAAGCGGCAATTTTCTTTTCGTCTGCAAAAAATGCTATCGCATCGTCCACACTCATTTCAAGCAGGTCGTAAACACTTTTAGTTCGGTAAGTAACCTCCAGCACCTCTTCTTTAAACCGTTTGCCCTTACATATCTCACACAGCAGGTGCACATCTGCCAGGAACTGCATCTCTACGATCACCTCACCCTCGCCTTTACAGGTATCGCACCTGCCACCATCTGTATTAAATGAAAAATGCTTCTCTGTAAATCCACGCATTTTTGCCAGGGGCTGCTTCGTATAGAGCTTACGTATCTCATCATAGGCTTTAATGTACGTAACCGGGTTACTGCGCGATGATTTGCCTATCGGGTTTTGGTCTACTTGTTCTATGTGGGTAATATTTTTCAGGTCGCCCGTTAGGTTCTTATGCAGCCCCGGTCTGTCTGCACCCTCGCCATAGTGCTTAAGCAATGCAGGATAAAGTGTTTGCTTTACCAGTGTGGTCTTGCCGCTGCCGCTCACGCCGGTCACCACACAAAGCATATTAAGCGGAAAATCCACATCTACATTCTTGAGGTTATTCTGCTTGCAACCTTCCAGCCTGATCTTGCCCAGCGGTTTCCGTCTTACAGCAGGTGGTTCTATTTTCAACTCGCCACTCAGGTATTTTCCGGTAAGACTGGCTTTGTTGTTTATCAGTTCCCGGAACGTACCGGCAGCTACAACTTCACCACCAAGGTGGCTGGCCAGTGGCCCCATGTCTATGATGTAGTCTGCTTCGCGCATCATCATATCATCATGCTCCACAACGACCACAGTATTTCCCAGGTCGCGCAAGGTCTTGAGCACCCCTATCAGGCGTTCAGTATCCCTGCTGTGTAGGCCAATGCTCGGTTCATCCAGTATATACAGGGAATCGGTAAGGTTACTACCCAGGAATTTGGTGAGCTGTATGCGCTGGCTTTCTCCGCCCGATAATGTATTTGCAAGTCTGCTCAGCGAAAGGTAACCAAGGCCAACGTCCAGCAGGGTTTTCATGCGCTGGTGTATTTCCAGGAGTATTCGCTTTGCCACCACAGTATCGTGCTCATTCAGTTTTATTTCGCTTAGCCAGGTGTATAGCTCATCCGCAGGCCGGAACATAAGGTCTGCAATGGTCACACCATTTACCTTTACGTACAGTGCCTCTTTTCTTAGCCTCGTGCCTTTACAGGTAGGGCAAACAGTGCGCCCCCTGTATCGGGCCTGCATCACGCGGTACTGTACCTTGTAGAGGTTCTGCTCTACCATCGCAAAGAAATCATTGATGCCATTTACACGGTCATTTCCTTCCCAGAGCAGCCGACGCTCTTCATCCGATAATTCAACGATCGGTTTGTGTATCGGGAAATCATACTTTACCGCAGCTTTAATAAACGCCGTTTTCCATTCGCTCATTTTTTCTCCGCGCCATGCTGCTACGGCACTTTCATAAACGCTCAACTTCGGGTCGGGTATCACCAGCCCGTCATCAATGCCCAGTACCTGCCCGAATCCTTCACAGGCAGGGCAGGCGCCAAACGGGTTGTTAAAAGAGAATAAGTTCGGTGTTGGTTCGTCAAACAACATTCCATCCGCCTCAAAGCGGTTATTGAAAGTATGAATGTCTTTTCCATCAACTTCTACCAGGCATTCTCCTTCGCTTTCATAGAAAGCTGTTTGTATACTATCTGCAAGGCGGTGCAGATCGTCTTCATCAAATTGCTCCTTAACTACTATACGGTCTATAAGCAGGTTCACTTTTGCTTTTCCTGGCTTCACCGTTCCTGCAAGTACGTCTTCTATCCGTATCGGTTTTTCATCTGTAGCCGGTACGTAGATACGGCTGAATCCCTTCTGCATCAGAATATTCAGCTCTTCTTCAAGACTACGTTTATAACGCAATACCAATGGCACAATGAACTGAACTTTTGAGCCAACGGGTAGCTCCTTCACGAACTCCACCACATCAGTTACCGTATCTTTCTTTACTTCCTTGCCACTTATGGGTGAATATGTTTTACCGATACGTGCGAATAACAGGCGCAGATAATCATATATTTCGGTCATGCTGCCAACCGTACTGCGTGGGGTGCGGGTAGTCACTTTTTGTTCTATTGCTATAGCCGGACAAATGCCCCGGATGTAGTCCACATCAGGTTTATCCATGCGCATCAGGAATTGTCTCGCATAAGCACTGAGGCTCTCGGCATACCTCCTTTGTCCTTCTGCAAATAAGGTATCCATAGTTAGCGATGATTTACCACTGCCGCTGACACCCGTTACTACTACCAGTTTGTTTCGGGGTATGGACACATCTACATTCTTAAGGTTGTGCATACGCGCGCCCTTAATGAATATATCATCGCTTTTTGTTGGTACGAGGTTATCGGCAGCAGTATGATGTTCCACTTCCGGGGCTGAAATACCCTCTATATGTTTAGCCGTTTTAGCGGCAGCAACACTTTCTTTTTTCTTAGCGGGTTTAGCTACCGCTTTTTTTTTCTCTGCCATAAATGCTCCTGATACAAATTTACGGGATTTGAGAAGAACGGTTGTTATTGCCGTATCTTATTGGGAAATAAAGCTTTCTACGTCCATAATTAACATTGAAATATTATTTATTAAGTTTGCTTTGTTACTGCACCTATATAATAACCGGGAAATGCTTTTTACTAACGATGCTGATATACCCGCCGAAACCAGGATTTATGTTTCGAAGCTTGGAAAAATATTTATGGCGGCAATAATGGTAATTTGTTTTACGGCAGGGGTAACATTGATAACGGTGGCTCATAGTTACATCGTCGGAATTATTATGTGCGTCGTTAGTGGTTACCTGGTATTTGACTCTATTAAAAGAGCGTCAAACAATGTACCCCAGATCATTATCAATAGCGAGGGCATAGAAACGGTTATGTCCGGTTTTCATAGTTGGAAAGAAATAAAAAATGAGACCGTCGGCTCTGAACTTGATGATGTTACAAAAGATAAGGTCATCTATTATTATCTTGCTTACGACTTTATCGATGGTAATGAAAAAATATACCTGTACGGCTTGTATACCAATCATTGGAAAATGAAACAATTGCTACGGGTATACCGTGGCAGGAGTATGTCATGAAGTAACTTAGCATTTACCCGTAGAACGCCACTTCTTCCTTTCCTTCACTGTTTCTCATTCCCCGGTACATCCCTGCTGAATTAAAGCAGAAGTCAAAATTGCCCTTCGCATCTACAGCTATTAATCCACCTTCTCCGCCCATTTTTACCAGCTTGTCTTTAATAACGGTATTGCAGGCATCGTGCAGCGACAGGCCTTTGTATTCCATCAGGCAGGAAACGTCGTAGGCTACCACTGCACGCAGAAAATACTCCCCGTGCCCGGTGCAGGATATCGCACAGGTATTATTATTTGCGTAAGTTCCGGCGCCTACAATCGGGCTGTCGCCTATGCGGCCAAAACGTTTGTTGGTCATACCGCCGGTTGATGTGCCGGCGGCAAGGTTTCCCTTAGCGTCGCAGGCTACCGCGCCTACTGTCCCGAATTTGTATTCAGGATTCGGTACATGCCCTTTGAGGTTATCGCCTTTATGGTCAAGTTGCGTATAGTTGGTGTCGCGTATATCTACCCACTGGTCATACCGGAGCTGGTTAAAAAAATATTCATCCGGGGTCATGGTCATGCCCTGGTTAATGGCGAACTCTACTGCGCCACTGCCACTCAGCAGTACGTGGCCCGAATGTATCATTACCTCTTTTGCCAATTGGATGGGGTTCTTAATATTCCTGACGCCGGCTATCGCGCCTGCGGCAAGGTTGCTGCCATCCATTATAGAAGCATCCATTTCATTCAGTCCCTTTTTTGTAAATACAGCCCCTCGCCCTGCATTGAACAGCGGGTTGTCTTCCAGCGTACTTATTGCCGCCACTACGGCGTCAAGGGAAGATCCACCTTTCTCTAATAAGGCGTAGCCGCTATCCAGCGCTTCTTTTAATCCTGCTGTATATTGTTTTTCTAGGTCTGCATTCATTATTGCAGGTGTTACATTTCCTGCTCCGCCATGGATGACTAAAGTAAATGACATTTATTGAAGTTATTGTTAGTTAAAATTCTGAAAATGACGAACAAATATTATCGTCAGTTACTCCAGGTATACGGCTATTATCTCATTGCCTTTTGTTTCTACTTCTATATGATCTTGTATGGTGGTGGCCACAGAGTGCCCCACAATGTCTGAGGCAATAGGAAACAATTTGTGTTTGCGGTCCACAAGCACGGCTACCATCAGTTTTTTCAGGTCGTAAGAGAGTATGGAGTGCAGCGAATAGATCATTGTTTTTCCGGAGTTCACTACATCGTCAACTAGTATCACAGACCGGCCATGCAGGTTTTCTTTAAAGTCCAGTACCTGGTTTAGTGGTTTTTTCTTGTTCACCTGCAGGGGGATACATACTATCTTCAGGGGACTGATCTCTTTGAGTATTTCACAAAGGTTGTCAGCAACTATTTTACCGCCTTGCTCTATTCCCAGCAATGTGATCTCTTTTTCATCGCAGTTGCGCTCCCATATTTCGTAGGCCATTCGGCGCAGTTTGTATGAGATACGCTCTTTGTCAAGTATAAGCACCCCTTTCTTTTTCATAATATCAGTTTGTTCTAATTGCCACCACAGGGTCCATACGAGATGCCGACCATGCAGGTATTAATCCGGATAAAACGCCAACGAATATAGATACAAAAATACCGATAAAGAAGTTGTTTACAGACAAAGTAACTTCAAAGTCGGCTCCGTAAGTTAGCCCCAGGCTCAGTAAAAGCACAATCACTATTCCAATGATCCCGCCAAGCAAGCATAGTACTATCGCTTCCAGCAGGAACTCCCACAAAATGGAGGCCTTACGTGCGCCTATGGCTTTCTTCAAACCTATCACCTTAGTGCGTTCTTTTACGGTCACAAACATGATATTGGCAATGCCAAATGCGCCCACAATCAACGAAAATCCGCCTATCACCCACGCTATTATATCTATCGTTCCAAACACTGCTTCCAATCGTTCTGACACCTGGCTCAGTTGGTTTATAGCAAAATCATCCCCTTGCCCGGGCCTCACTTTCCTCAGCCGGCGCAATACTCCCTCTACTTCATATTTTATATTGTCAATATTTGCTCCGTTTAGTGCTTTTACAGCCAGCATCGGGTCGTAATTCAGTGAATGTACTTCTATAAGCGAGGCGGCGGCATAATAAGGATAGATAACAGAATTATCAAAATCAAACCCGGCAAGGTTTTGGCCAGATTGTTTCATTACGCCTACCACTATAAACTTTCTTCCCAGGAAATTTACGGTCTTATCCAGCGGATTAATATTCCCCGGAAAAAGGCTCTGGTATACTTCATCTCCCAGCACCACTACATTACTACCTCCGTCAAGTTCCGAAGCGCTTAGATAGCGGCCTTTAGCTATCTCAATATTTTGTAACCGGTCGAAGTTTCGCAATACTGCATAACTCTGTATGCTGCTTGCGTCCATATCACCATGTTTTACGGTTATTCTCCCTGAGGTAAGGCAAATGGTTGTAAACGCCACATCGGGTACTTGTGTTTCTATGGCTTTGGCCTCAATTGGCGTCATGCCGGGGCGGCGCCAGTACTCCCACCATTTATATACGCCACCTTCGTCCATCCACGGCCAGCGCCCTACATACAGCACATCACTGCCCAGGGTCGATACCTCTTTTTGTATATTGTTTTTCATGCTGTCAAGCACGGTCAATACAGCAATAATGCAAAAGATACCAATGGTAATACCCAGCAGGGAAAGAAAAGAGCGCAGCTTATTGGCCCGCAGTTCCTGGAAGGCCTGCACGATACTTGTGCCAATGATCTGCGTTATATTATTCATCTGCTGTACAAATTTAGACCTTAATATCTTCTTAATACAATAATTTTGCCGAAACCAAAATCGCTATATTTGAAACTCGGCTTATCATTTCTGGTCAAGAACAAAACACTGCACTATCCTTTATTCAGGAATTATCTCCTGCTTCGTTTTGCCATCATCCTGGCGCTGAATATGCAGGCTACCATCATCAGCTACTATGTATATAAGATCACGCATGATAAACTGGCGCTCGGTATGCTGGGGCTGTGGGAGGTCATACCCGCCATTGGGTTCTCCTTA
>JABDCE010000049.1:0-2730 GCA_013288285.1 Bacteroidota bacterium | reverse complement strand
CAGATTGCTGGCTTGGCCCGGTATGCACAGCTACTCATCCACCACCGGTATATTGTGGTTGCTATATGCGGGTATATTTGTGGGCGGGGCTTTACGTGCGTTTTTAAGCCCAGCCAGTTTTGCCCTGTTGGGTATGTTGGTTCCCCGGGAATTGTATGCTAATGCCACCACATGGAGCAGTACTTCCTGGCAGATAGGGGCTGTTATAGGGCCGCTGTTCGGTGGCTTTATGATAGCCCTGTGCGATTTTCAATTCAGCCTTATAGTAGTTGCGGTCATTGAGGTGGTGGCGCTGTTGGCTGTTTTACGGATACCTAAGCAACCCATACTTAAGAAAGAAAAAGAACCCATCACGAAGAGCCTTGGTGAAGGATTGAAATTCGTTTTCGGTACCCAACTTGTGCTCGCGGCCTTATCATTAGATATGTTCGCGGTTTTGTTTGGCGGTGCGGTTGCGTTACTGCCTGTCTATGCCATGGATATACTTAAGGTAGGAGAGATCGGTTATGGCTGGATGCGCGCTGCTCCGGGCATCGGATCCATAGTTGTACTCATGATCCTTTCGCTTGCTCCTTTAAAAAATAACCCTGGTATTAAGTTGTTATTGGCCATAGCCGGCTTTGGCGTTACTACGGTCATTTTTGGGTATAGCGGTTGGTTTGGTACTACACCTATAGCATATGTTTCCGGATTTGGTATTTCGTGGGGATTTATTGTTGCCTTTACTATGTTGCTGGCCGGTGGTATGTTCGACTGTATCAGTGTTGTAGTTAGAGGCATAATATTACAGGTGTATACACCTGATAGTATGCGGGGCAGGGTAGCAGCGGTAAATACTATGTTCATCAGTTCGTCAAACGAACTGGGTGCCATGGAAAGCGGCGTCACTGCCCGGTGGATGGGAACTGTACCCGCCGTAGTATTTGGCGGATGTATGACATTGTTGGTAGTTGGTGTAACGTATTTTGCTGCGCCCATGCTTAAGACTCTGAACCTGCACGGGGAGAAAGTAGATGGCTAACCGACGGTAAAGAATTATTCCTGTACCAAAAGATTCTCTGCAAATATTTTAGAGACGGTTGTCTTTACATTTTTCCCGATCATGATGACTATAGAGTTGTCAAAAGAGATCTTTTCTACCAGGGTTATTTTTGTCCCTATCCCTATTTCTAATTTTTTCAGGTACTGGAGAAATGCCGGGCTGGTATCTTTTACTGCTACTACTTTGCAACTCTTCCCCTCTGTTATCTCTGCCAGCAGGGTTTTGTAGGTAACCGCTGTCTCCCCGTTTGCTTTTGGTATAGGGTCGCCATGAGGGTCGTATTGCGGCAGGCCCAGGAAATTATCTAAGCGGTCAGCAAGTTCATTGTGGTGCACATGTTCCAGTTGTTCTGCTATTTCATGAACTTCATCCCAGCCATATCCCAGCTTTTCAAGCAGGAAGACTTCCCACAACCTATGCTTACGTACCACCAGTATGGCTATTGCCTTGCCTTTTTCTGAGAGCTTCACACCCTTGGTCTTCTCATATTGCAGCAACTTCTTTTCCGCAAGCTTTTTGATCATGTCCACTACCGATGCCGGGTTGTTACTCAGCGCTTCGGCAATTGCAGTTGGCGTGATCTTTTTAAGCCCCTGCTTATCCAGGTTATAAATGGCCTTTAGATAATTCTCTTCTGAAAGTGTTTGCATATTTGTTTGACAGGGCGTAAAATTATTAAATTATCAGCAAATTATTAAAAATTAGTCTTGCCTAATAAAAATAGTTTGGTGTGTAATGTTTTTGTTGTAGATTTGCGCCATATTGTATTATTTATGAAACGACTGGTTACCTTACTGATGGCTATAGTTTGCGCGGCAAATGTACATGCGCAGACCGATACGACAGCGAAACGTTTTAACCTGCATTTCCAGACCACTTATATATATCAGTACAAGCCTGCCTTTGCGGCAGACTATAGTGGTCCTAATAGTCTTAAAACTATTGAAGAAAAACAAAACTCCGTGACGGCCACCTTATACCTCGGTATCAGGTTATGGAAGGGTGCTGAGCTATATGTTAACCCGGAGATTGCGGGTGGTAGTGGTCTTAGCGGTGCTTTTGGCATGGCCGCATCTACCAATGGCGAAACCTTTCGCGTTGGTGATCCCGCACCGACCCTTTATCTCGCAAGGGGCTACTTCAGGCAAACGATCGCTTTAAACAAAGAGGTTACCCAGGCCGAGGATGCTGCCAACCAGTTGCAGACATCTTATGCCACACGAAATTTATCTTTTTATCTCGGCAAGTTCTCTCTCGGCGACCTGTTCGATAATAATGTTTATGCCACCGGGCCACGCACCTCTTTTCTCAATTGGTGTTTCATGAACAATGGCGCCTGGGACTACGCCGCCAACCTTCGTGGATATACGTATAGTTTCACTACTGCCTTGCAATGGGACAATATGACCTACAAGGCAGCCCTGGCCACTTTACCGATAGTAGCCAACGGCCCCGATCTGAACACCAATATCGGCCAGGAGTACAGCCTTAATGCAGAGGTAAGCCGTGCGTTCAAGCTTCATAAGAAGGATGGGCATTTGCGATTGCTGGGCTATTATAATAATGGCGACATGGGTAATTATAAACAAGCTATTGCCGATGCAGGTACCGGAGTCCCAAATCTCATTGCTACGCGCCAATACGGACGTGATAAATACGGTTTCGGTCTCAATTTCGACCAGCAGCTA
>JABDCE010000048.1:730-21097 GCA_013288285.1 Bacteroidota bacterium | reverse complement strand
TTTGTACGATTTATAATTCAGTGAGGTCTTGCTGCCCATGCAGCTATCGGCCTGTGCCAGCAGTGTGGTAGGTATGTACACCCAGTTAAGCCCGCGATAAAAAGTACTGGCCACAAATCCGCTCACATCCTGCGTGATACCCCCGCCTATGGAAATGATCTTTGTTTTCTTTGTCGGGTTCAGGGCTATCACGTTGTCAAATATCTGTTCTGATGCCGCCAGTGTTTTATTCTCCTCTACGGCATCAAGTATCAGCAGATTCTCCTTGCCCTTCAGCGCCCCCAGGTATTGCGGGTATAACTTAAATACATTCGCATCCACAATAAATACAGCGCCCGGCTGCGCCAGCAACATGGTTAGAAAAGAAAGGTTCTTCTCGAAATGGATCGTATAGTTATGTATACTGGATGTTATTTGCTTTGTGTCGCTCATACTATACTATATCCGCCATCGGCAAAGATGGTTTGCCCGGTTATAAATGTGTTTTTATCAGAAGCCAGGAAGTAAATTATTTCCGCTATCTCCGCCGGTTCAGCCAGCCGCCTTACGGGCAGCATACTTTTAATGACGTCTATTTGCTCCGGGGTATTATTCATTTTGGTCAGCTCCGTATTCACATATCCCGGGGCCACAGCATTCACCAGCACATTATCTGCTGCATACTCTACGGCCACCGTTCGGGTAAATGAATTGATCGCTGCCTTGCTCGATGCGTACATCGACCTCCCTTCCTTGCTTACGCCACTCCATATAGAACTGATATTCACTATCCTGCCGTATCCGTTGCTTCTCATCTTTGGCGCCAGCAGGTCCGTCAGCAAAGCCGTGGCCCAGAAATTAATATCCATCAACTGCCTGGCGTCTTTAAAATTAAGCTCCCCCACCTTCGCCAGCGGATTGATACCGGCATTGTTCACTAAGCAGTCTACAGTTCCATCTATGTGAGATACATAATTACGGATGCTCTGCTCATCACCAAGGTCCATTTCGGTGCGGGCAGGAGCCAGCACCCGGTAACCATGTTCCGAAAACTTAGCCGCGCATGCTTTACCTATGCCCCTGCTTGCGCCGGTTATCAGCACCGTTTTACTCATACTTTCCGCCGGCCTGGGCTATTAGTTTATCATAGCGCTGCTGCAGCATTTCTATGCGGTTCTCATCTTCTTTATAGATCATACCATAGAAATCGCGCTTGTTCTTTAACCACATCAGTTCAAAGCCTACTGCTTTCAGTATGCCTTTGTCACCGCCGTTTTTCAGCGTTGCCTGTTGTGCGTTGAACAGCACTTTACGTGTCTCAAATTTGTCCAGGTGGCCATGAGGCAGCTTATCAAAGAATGGCAATGACTCAGACGAAACACCACCGCCTATCACACACTCCATATCCTTGCTGAATGCCTTGGCCTTTACAAGCACCTCGTCACATATTTTCAGCACCGTATCAGAGTTGATGTCGTTACGAGTAAGGCCCATTGAACCGGTCATATCCACACGGCCTACCACCACGCCTTTCAGCTCATTGATGTTGGGCAGTTTCAGCATATCATCAAAGTTCTTCACCGTAGATATCGTCTCCACATTGATCAGGAAATCCACTTCCTTTCTTTCCTCTTGTGGGAAGGCAAGGTTGGCACAGGCCAGGAATTTCTTCAGTGCATACGGTGTTTCTATCATTGGCCCTACTATACGGGTCACACCTATCGAGCGGGAATCGTACATATCTTTCAATGCTTCACAGCCACCTATCTTTATGGTAAGGTCGAGGCCAGCCTTGGTGATCACTTCTTTCAGGCGAAGCGCTTCTTCCAGGCGGGTACCTTCTGCTTCAAATTCCGCTTTAATGCCAATTGCAAAGTGATTCTCCTTGAGATCCTTCAACTGGTCTACCATTTTTCGTTCTAATAAATTCACGTATAGCTATTTAAAGGTTTATCAAAGTGCTAAAATAATAAAAAATCACCCAATATATTCTTTAATGAACAAATTTGACCTAAACTCTTCCCGGTCCATAAAAGGGGCCAGGTCTTCCAGCGGCGCCGATATCATCCGGCCATCATCCAGCCTTTTGGACGATACCTTGGGCAGGAATTTGTAATCTTCAGTTAATACTACTTCACAGATCACTGGGCCTTTTTCATTCAGAAAGCTAAGGATATTGGCCTCCAGGTCGGTATGAGAGGTGATGCGGCAGGTTTTAAACCCATATGCAGTGCCCAGTTTTATAATATCCGGGAAGCTCACCCCCGACCCGGGATCGCTACCTACCCTATGCCCGCCAAAGAACCCGTCCTGCGTCTGCTTGATGGAAATATAGCCGTCATTATTGAGATAAATGAGTTTTATAGGCATCTGGTGATGGATCACCGTTTGCAGCTCCTGTATATTCATCTGCAGACTGCCGTCGCCCGCTATGCAGATCACGTCTTTACCTTCATTAGCCACGCAGGCGCCTATGGCAGCCGGCAGGTCGTACCCCATAGAGGCGCACCCACTGTTCCAGAATATTCTGAACTTATGCATCACCGGCATTGCCTGGAAGGGAGCCACACATGCCGTGCCATCGCCGGTCACCGCTATACCCCCATCAGGAATACAATTCCCCAGCACTTCCATGAACACATAAGGATGTACGCCCCCTTTCGGATGCTGGTATTCAGGCAATACTGTAGGGTATTTCTCCTTGCGCACATGGCACCAATCCAGCCAGTCGGTATGCGAGGCGCGCACCGCATCTCCCAGCCCTTCTGCCAATTGAGTAATGAATTCCTTTGCATCAGCACAAACAGGCAGATCTGGTTTTACCGTAGGCTTCTGCAGTTCTGCCTCGTCTATGTCCACCACTATTTTATATGCCTCCCGGGCAAAGAACTCCCAGTTATAACTTACCTGCCTTATGTTGTTTCGCGTACCCAGTGTTATCAGCACATCTGCATTCTGAACGGTAAAATTGCCCGCCCTGTTACCCAGCGTACCAAAACGCCCTATGTAATTTTTATGTTCCTCGCCTATGACGTCCATCCCATTGAAGGTTGTGACAACTGGTATATTGCACCTGCTCAGTAATGCTTCAAATTCGCTTACCGCGCCAGATATCCTGATGCCATGTCCCGCCAGTATCACCGGTCGTTTAGCATTCTTTATTTTCTCAACAACTGTTTTGATCTTCGCCTGAATATCATCCTTAGCCTCGGGCTCCGGCACATCAAAGCCTCTGAGACTATCTTCATCTACCTGCGCGCCTTGTATGTTCATAGGCACATCCAGCCACACCGGACCGGGCCTGCCATGCGTAGCCATATAAATGGCCTTCTCCACACAATACCTCACATCATTGGCATCAGTGATCGTATGCGCATACTTAGTTATCGGCGACACCACGCTGATGATATCCACTTCCTGGTCGCCCAGTTGCCGCAGCCCTTTTATCTCCGGGCAGCTACCTATGGTTGTCTCAAATTTCACTTGCCCTGACAGGTACAGTACGGGTACGGAATCGGTCCATTGGCCCAGCACACCATTCAGCGCGTTCAGTCCGCCGGGGCCGGTGGTCACATTCACCACAGCCAGTCGGTTAGCGGTTCTTGCGTAGCCCTCTGCAGCTATGGCGCAGGCTTGCTCGTGGTGATTGTTGATGTAGGTAAGTCCCCTGCCTAGCGAATCATTCAGATGCATAGCCCCACCGCCGGTCACCATAAACACATGCGTCACGCCATGCTCTTTCAACTTTCTTGTAATATAGTCTGTTACTTTTATCATTATTTATCTGTCAGTAGTAGTTGCTTGTTAAGATTATTTTTGTTCGCCTCGTACCATTGGTACAGCTCTGTGATCGAGGCCTCAATAGGCATGAAGGCCACGTTCTTCATCTCGCTTCTCAATAAAGAATTGTCTCCGCTGTATTCCATACCTGTGCCTTCGCGGGCTACGCTGATGTCTATTTGTTTGCCGGATACACGCTTCACGATGTTTGCTATTTCCAGCAGCTCTACAGCACTATCGGGAGTTACGTTGTATGCTTTTTCTTTAGGGTTGTGCTCTATGAAATATTCCAGCACGGGCATCAGGTCACTAATATACAGATAGTCAAACTTCCTGTTCTGTTGTAGAGTAATAGGCAGGTCGAAGATAGCCTTGCATACCGCGTTGGAGATAAACCGGATAGCATAGTCTTCGTACTTGCCAAACACGCCAAACAACCTGAGATCGTATACTGCATCAAGGTTCGGCAGCAACTTCCCGAAAATGTATTTAGTGTATCCGTGCTCATCCGCCGGCATGTAGGTACCAAAGTAAGACTCCTTCATCTTAGGCTGATAGTGCTTCATATCGTATATAGCGCCACTGCCCATGTTCAGCAGCTTGCCCCAGTGCGCCTGCTGCCTCAGCAGGTTGAACATCATCCGCGAATTGGTATACAGCCTGTCTGTTGTATCCACCGCGTTTCTATGTCCCGGCTTTATGGCTGAGTGTATCACTACGTCAAAAGAGCGCGAGGAAAAATACTGTTGTACGCTGTCATCGTCACTGCAATCAAGTTCGCTGCGCTTAGGCGCAAAAAGCTCGTATTTGTCCTTCAGGTAAGACTCCGCGATGTTCCTGCCTACAAATCCGGTACCGCCTGTTACCAATATTTTTTTCATAAGCTCCATTGGCCGGTATCAACACACAGATTATTTCTCCAGTATGATGCCCATATTCCCGGCATTTATCGCAAATACTTTGTTATACATTCCCAGTGCCTTCGCCAGACCTATCCAGAGTTTTTTCAGTGGCAGCGGCGACATCCTGATCCAGTAGTTGAGCGGGTACCCGTTCTTCACATCGAAGACCGATACTACCTTGAAACCAGCTTTTTTACAGAGCATGGGCAGGTTCTCTTTATTGAACAGGTAAATATGCTCCACATCAATTATCGGCGATTTCTCTCCGAATACCTTGGCCTGCCGAGCCAAGGTATTGTGCATGATCAGGTAGGCGTGACCTCCCGGCTTGGTGCTGTTATACATATTTTTGAGCATCCCCAGCGGATCGCTCAGGTGATCAAGCGTCTGGAAACAGGTGACCAGGTCAAAAGAATTATCGGGATACAACCCTGCTCCATAAAACCCTGTGTGAATATTATCTCTTATGTCAGCTCTTGCTATCGTCTTGGGTTCTACGCCCGGCTCCACGCCATATACGCCCTCATATCCGTTATCTTTCAGCACCTCCAGGAAGAAGCCATTGCTGCAGCCTATATCTAGTGACTTCCCTTTGTTCCATTTCTTTACATAATCAGCTATAGGCGCCCAATAGTCGCGCTTGATGAATTCGGTCTGCTCACCAAAAGTCACTATGCTTCCTTTGTACAGTTCATTAAGCGTATCATCGTCAAGAATGTGCCGGGAAAATATAAGCCCTGTTTTTTCGCACTTTACCATGTCATAGTGAAAGTGTTCGGTGGTGCGCCGTGCAGAAAAAATCTCTGCATTCAGGTCTTCATCCTTAAAGTTCTTTTTATACAGGATGGGATGCGTTTTCTCATCCGTCCCGTCGCAAAACAGGCAGTTCTTAGTGATGTATGTATATTTTCCGGGAGTCAGCATTTGTTCGTGATGTCGGTTTGAAAACTAATTATTTCTTCCTGCACAGGATTACGATCTGCGCGCCAAAGTATTTCTTCAACGGATATATCTTCTCTCCTAATGGCTGGAAAAAATGAATGATCCGCGTCAGTGACGTAGGGAAGAAGAATGGTACAAAACCAATAAAATCTATTTTTTCTACCACAAAGCCGCTCTGCTCACACCATTGTTTCAGCAGGTCGCTGGTAAATGACCGCTCCTCATGTTCGATGTGGTATGCCGACTTTTTTTCTATCATCTTCAGTATCGGGTTATTGCCGTTTGGCTCAATGATCAGCACACGGTCTGCCATGATACCGGAGTTGCTGATAGCCAGTTCCGGGTCAGTAAGGTGATGCAGCACCCCCCTGATGATCGCCAGGTCAAACTTTTTATTCGGAAAAGTGTTTGCCTCTAAAATATTACCCACAAAAAAGTCGATGTTCTTGTATTTTTCAGCGGCTATTTTTATGGCCACTGCTGCGGGGTCAAAACCGGCCATCTTTATTTCCGGCCGCACCTTATTTATGTCATTCGTATAGCTGCCGTCACCTGCACCTATATCTATAATGGTCTTTACATCTTTGGCTATCAGTTCCAGGGTAGCATCCGTCATCCTCTTATTGGCAAGTATCGATGACAAAGGTGCATTGGTGGTGTATTTATAACCATTATTCCCCTCCACATCCGAATTAAATACGTCCACATTTTTCTTAAGTGTTTCCATACTATCAGTTTATTACGTAAAGTTATTTATTAAGCCGAACTGTACAATCTTTCCTTACCAGCCCACTTTATTTTGTTTTAATTACCTGGTTGTCCTTCTTAAAATTCTCTATTTCCGAGGCCGTATTCAGTTGTTTCCCCTTAAATATCACCGACCGCCTGATGAATTTTGGCCGGTCCTTGGTCTCTTCAAATATCTTCGAAAGGTACTCTCCCAATATAGAAACCGCCAGCAACTGCACACCGCCAAAGAAGAGTATCAATACAATAATCGTGGTGGCGCCATGCGGCACGTCCGGGTACAGTATCTTCAGTATCACCTGCACAATAATAGCCAGGAAGGAAACCCCGGTGAGTATAAAGCCGAGATAGCTGAGCATTTCAAGGGGCACAAAGCTAAAAGAGAAAATCGCCTTTTTGGCCCAGCCTATATTCCGCCGCCAGTTGTTGGTACTCTTGCCAAACATCCTTTCAGGCCGCAAATAATCCACGCCTATTTGTTTAAACCCTACCCACGCGCGCAGACCTCTTAAAAATACTTCCGTCTCCGGCATATTGATCAGCTCTTTCACCACCTTCTTATCCATCATAGAGAAGTCTCCGGCATCCACTGGTATCTTTATATAAGATATTGAGCTAAATATCCGGTAAAACCCTTTATACACTAGGTTCATAAAAAACGACATCTCCCTCTTCACGCGCTTGCCATACACCACATCATACCCCTCCAGCCATTTTTCGTAAAAAGCAGGTATGATCTCCGGCGGATCCTGCAGGTCTCCATCCATCAGCACTACGGCATCCCCTGTTGATATCTCCATCCCACTGATGAACGCCGACTGTGACCCGAAATTCCTCGAGTGGGTAATGCCTATAACATTATTGTCCTTGGCGGCTATCTTGGCTATTACTTCTTCTGAGTTATCTGGCGAACAGTCATTAACGAAAATGATCTCATAGCGTATCTTGGTCTCGTTAAACATTTTTACCAGCCGCTCATACATCACCGGTATCGCCTGCCCGTCTTTATAGCACGCTATGATCGCGCTTATTTTTGCATTGAGTTTTGTGTTACTAAATGCCGGTATGATCGTATCTACATACTTCACTTCCTCATGCCAGTTATAGGTGGCCCGCATTCCATCTTTCAGCGATGTTTTTGCCGTCCAGCCTATGTCCTGGGTAGTATGCTCCGGGTTGCCGTACCAGTCTTTAAGGTCCCACTTACGGTTTTGCATATTACCCCATACCGGCACTGCATTAATTCTGAATTCGCTCCTCACCAGGTCCACAAGCTGCTCCAGTGTTGTCTTTTGCCCGGTACAGATATTGTAAGAATTACCCCTGATCGCAGCCTTCATATTCAGCGCTGCGTCTACAAATGCCTCTACGGTATCAGTTATAAAAAGAAAATCCCTGCTGATGTCTTTCTCCACCAGGTTGGGATAGGTACCTTGTCTTGCTTTTTCTATCATCACCGGCACCAGCCTGTCCGGTTCTTCCCAGAAACCATAAACAGAATACAACCGCAGGTTTACTGCAGCCACGTTTTTAAACCGGCCATAGTACTGGATGATGTACGATGCGGATACTTTCGACGCGGCATAATGGCTGTTAGGTTCCAGCGGATCATCCTCACGCGGCCCTGCCGAGTTAGTACCGTATTCGCTGCTGCTACCTGCATGTATATAAGCCTTTACGTTGGCGCAGTTGTCCAGTATATTTACCGTGCCGTTTACGTTCGTTTCATAAATAAGCCGCACATCGCTCTGCTTGCTGTAGGCACCGTATGCCGCCAGGTTAAACACCGTTTGAGGTTTATATTCTTCAAATATATTCTTTACAGAAATTGACGAAGTAATATCGCAGTGTACCACATTGCGCGAAGGCACATCAAGCAGCTTTAAGCGCCACGCGCTGTTCGTGTTGTGGGTGATGGCGTAGCAATCGTCCCGCACGCTGAAGATATCCTTGATAATATTAGCGCCAATGAACCCACTCGCGCCAAAAACAAAAATTGGCCCTTCCAGTTTCCTGATCTTATCCTGAAGTTCGCGGTAATCTATCATGAGGACTTAAAAGTAAGCGTTTATTGTTCGCGATATGTTTTCTTCGTCCAGCCCGCTCAATTGCTGGTGATAGCCCTGGCTGCCATAAAGGCCGTTCGGGTATCCCTCGGCGTGCAAACTGTTGAACTTATTTATAGGTAATCCATGTTCATTGGCCAGCAGCGCTATAGTACTGCCAAGCCCACCCACAGATATATGTTCTTCTATCGTCAATACGTTTTTTGTTCTTTTTATACTGCCCGCCATGTCTGCCGGAAGCGTGTTCAGCGGCATCCTGTTCACCACAAATACGTCCACATTGCTCCGGTGAGTATGCTCTTTTAAGGCACCCACTAAGTTATTGGCCACCGGCGACTGCGCTACTATCGTTAATCCCGCATCCTTATTTTCCTTGCTTCCCGCCCCATATTCGTTCAGCGACAAATACTCCGGCATATTCTTGCCAAGGCCAAGCCGGAAATACGCCGGTCCCTTCCGGGCGAACATTTCATCCAGGCAGGCATTCATATCTTCTATAAAAGCAGGCACATAGCACCGCATATTGGGCAACCCGCTCAGGCAGGCAATGTCTTCTATCGCATGATGCGATGAGCCCATGATACCATAACCATAGCCTCCCCCATTGCCTACTATGTATACCGGCAGGTTATGAAAACAGACGTCATTCCTGATCTGCTCTAAGCAGCGGTACACCACAAACGGCGCTATGCTGTAACAGATCACCCTATACCCTTGCGAGGCCATGCCCGCAGCTATACCTATCATATTCTGCTCCGCAACTCCTGCATTTATGAACCGGTCCCCCATTTTCAGTCCCAGGTTCTCTAATGCGTTATACCCCAGGTCGCCCGTTATGAACACAATGTCATCTGCCTGCTCCGCTATTTGTTCTATGTATGTCGAAAAATGTTTCCTCATTCGTTCTCTGTGATAGGCGGTCTAAATGTGATAATCCGTTTTTATTCTCGTTACTGCTTCATCATACTGCATCTCGCTCATTGGCAGATAGTGCCATTCCAGCCTGTTTTCCATATACGGTATGCCCTTTCCCTTTACTGTATTGGCAATGATCATCTTGGGCCTGCCGTTCCTGTTGCCTGTCAGCCGCTCTTTAGCTTCCACCATGGCACTGATACTATGCCCGTCTACCTCCGCTATATCAAAGCCTATCGCCTCCCATACTTTGGCTGATGCCGTATCTCCCAGCACATCCAGCGTATTCCCAAATCCCTGCAGCCCGTTCTTATCCACAAACACCAGTAGGTTATCTAGTTTGTTAGCCACCGCAAAATGCGCCGCCTCCCACGATGTTCCTTCATTGGTTTCACCATCGCTCATCAGCACATAGCTGGTTCCGGCTTTCCCCTTTAGCTTATTGGCTTTTGCTATTCCCGTACCCAGTGGCAAACCATGGCCCAGTGAGCCGGTAGCAAAAGGTATGGCTTTGTATTTCAGCGCGGCAGGGTGTGCCGGCAATGTGGTACCATTCTTATAGAATGTATCCATCACCTCGTCCGGTATCTCGCCTATCTCATTTAATATAGTATATAAAGCAGTGGCAGCATGTCCCTTGGAAAGGATAAAACTATCTCCCTCACTCCTGAATTTAAGAATACTGATCATTATGTCTATGCAGCTCAGCGAACAACCAATATGCCCCGAATTAGCCTTATAATGTAGTTCCAGTATTTTTATCCTCAGCTTGCCCTGCAGCCCCTCGTTTTCCATCAGGTTTTAGTGTTTTTTGCAAAAATACCAAGATAAAGCTTTTGTTTTGAACCAGCAATTTATACAAATAAGCTTGATTTCAAAACCAATAAATAAATATGAGGACCGTTGACAATGGTTTAGTTAATCCTTATTTGTATTTTAGCGCATTACAAAACTAATAGTCGTGCCTTCCAAAAAGAAACCGGAACCAGTTAATATTGCGCAGAGTGAGCCAAAGGTCACAAATACGCCCACAGCCAAAGATTTTTTTGATGGCCTCGGCAGCAAAGCTCCCCTTCTGGCATTGGGATTCATCTTTTTTATCTGTTTTATCATTTTCAAAGATTATCTCTTATTCGAAAAAGCTTATACATTCAAAGATATTGGAAGTGACTCTTATAACTACCTCTACCCATTCTGGCACCAGGAAGCAGATTATATCTCAAAATTTGGCATCCCAAAATGGTCCTTCAACTTTGGCCTAGGGCAAAGCCTCTTCCCGTTCTTCCTTCGCGATCCTTTTGACATTATCCTCTACATCGCCGGCAAAGACCATATCGTATACACCATCATTTACGAGGAGCTGATCAAAATATTATGCGGAGGGCTCGTCTTTTACTACTATCTGAAAACGCTTGATCTTTCTAACTATTCCGCACTTATAGGATCCCTCTTATTTTCCTTTTGCGGATTTACCATCTTAGGCAGCGGCTGGAATATATTTTCCTTCGAGTCCTTCAATATGGCCTTGATGCTCCTTGCCTTCGAGCAGCTTTTTTCAAAACAAAAATGGCTTCTATTCCCCATAGCCATCTTTCTTATCTGCATATCACAGCCGTTCAACCTCTATGTATATGGTGTTTTCCTCATCGCTTATACCTTGCTCCGGCATTTCCAGACCAACACATTTACGGCAAAGAACATCTTCACTATTTTCCTCCAGATGGCAGCCCTCGGCCTGCTCGGCATGTTGATCAGCGCCCCCTTCCTCATCGAGAATGTAGTACAGTTGCTGGAAAGCCCCCGTGGTAGTGGCACCAACTCTTATGCCAACCTCCTCTCTACCACTCCCCTCACGGCTATAGCAGATCCTTTGCAGCTCGGCACCAGTGTCATGCGCTTCTTTTCCAATGACCTGATCGGTACCGGCAACGATTTCAAAGGCTGGACAAATACCGTCGAAGCGCCCTTGTTTTATTGTGGTCTGCCTTGTCTGTTGCTCATGCCGCAGGTATTTCCTCTGCTCGAAAAACGGATCCGTATCATTTTCATCGTGTTCATGGCCATATGGATCATGCCCATCATATTCCCCTACTTCCGCAGGGCTTTCTGGTTGTTTACGGGTGATTACTATAGGGCTTATTCTTTCTTCGTTGCCTTTTTCTTCATCTATTATTCCTTGCTTGCTCTTGATCTCATCATTAAGAAACAGAAGGTCAACCTCATAGTGCTTATCGTTACGCTGGCTGTTTTATTTGGCCTGCTCAATTATCCTTTCTTTGAAGATAAAGACATCATCAATCCGGCCATTACTGTTTTCGTCTACATTATGCTGCTCGTCTATAGTGCGCTTTTGTTCTTCATTGCAAGGCCCGGCAGTCCTGTGTACTTCAGGTACATTTTCTTTGCGGCTGTAGTTTTCGAACTGATATTTTTAAACAACTACACGGTCAATGACCGCAAAGCAGTTACCTCCGAGGAACTCTCTGCCAGGAGCGGGTATAACGACTATTCCGTAGAAGCCATCAACGCCATAAAGAGTGTCGACCACTCTTTTTACCGTATCGACAAGACCTATGGCTCATCCCCTGCCATGCATATGTCTATCAATGATGGCCTGGCGCAGGACTACCATGGTACCAGCGAATACAATCCGTTCAACCAGGAGTACTATATCTTCTATCTCCAGCTTATGGGGGCGTCCAACAAAAATGTGGAAATAGAATCCCGTTGGGCGCTCGGCCTTTCTTCCCGGCCCATTCTCGAATCCGAGAACCGTGTCAAGTACATCCTGGCAAAGACCAACATTAACCCGCTTTGGCAGATCGTTTGTGACCAGGTAGGTACTTTCGGCGACGTGCATGTATTCAGGAACAAGTATGTTTTACCCGTCGGCTTCACCTATGACCATTATATGAAGGAAAGCGAGTTCGAGCCGCTGACTATCATGCAGAAAGATTTCACCAGCCTCAAGACCTGTGTGGTCAGGGATGCCGATGTAAGTAAAGCATCGGGCCTGGCAGAGTTTCAATTGAAAGATACCATTCCGCCAAACGGCTTCAGCGCGCCGGTATACAGGGAATGCACAGACCTCCTCAGCAAGGACAGCCTCGTTGTTACCACATTTAATGACAGCAAGGTTGCCGGTACTATCGCCACCACAGCCACAAAAATGATGTACCTCTCCATTCCCTACGATGGCGGATGGACATTAAAAGTAGACGGACAAAAACGCGACAAGATCATACTCGATGGCGGCATGACCGGTGTACTGCTCACGCCAGGCGCCCATACCATCGAAATGACATACGATCTTCGTTATTTCAAACCGGGTCTGCTGTTGTGCCTCCTGGGTATAGTTATCTATGCCGGGGGCTGGTTTTATTTCAGCAAAAAGAAAAAACAGCAGGCTGCATGAAATAACGCGCTATGAACAACGACAAGACAGCAGGGCCTGCAACATTGCCAAAGGAAAATACCCCCATCACAAGCGATGGCCTGAGGACAAACCTCGCTATCGGCTCTCTTACCTTGTCGTTGAGCGCACTGCTCCTGTACATCATCTGCTTCACCATTTTCAGCGTCTACCATCCCGATATCCAGGCCGCTTTAGATGCGATCGTGCCGCTTACCATTTGCCCGGTCAGTTGGTTCGCCCCGGAGCCGGTAGAGCGGCTGCAATTCCAGGTAGCGCTATTGTGCATGCCCTTCATCGTTTTTGGCATCTACACCCTTATCAACCACAAGAGAGCACTATTCGTCAGCAATCCTCGGTTATGTCTCGGCATCAATATCTCTGCCCTCGCTACCTTACTCATTTATTGCCTGATCTTATCCGGCCAGAAACTATCTAACATCCCCGACCAGACTACCACTTGGTTTTTCCATAACAACATCATCGGCCTGTTCAATCCGTTCATTATCATTATAGTTTACGGCCTGCTCACTTACTTGCTCCTGCGCTATTACCGGCAACTGCAGCCAATGCTTCAGGGCAAGATCCTCAACATTGCCTGCGTCCTTATCGCAGCATTCATCATTGTCGATGTCGTCATGTACAATGTCCTGCACCCCGCGCTCACCAGCCTGGGCCAGACCGGTGAAATAAACGCCGTCTTCTACTCCATCACCCAGGTATACGCCGGTAAGTCGATGCTCGTTGATACCAATTGCCAGTACGGCTTGTTCGCCTGGTTCCTTGCGCCGGTATTCAAGGTCATTGGCATGAGTGCCGGCAAAATGGGCATGGTTATGGCTTTGCTTGATGGCGCATCCTTTCTGCTCATCTATCTCGGCATCCGCAAATTGGTCAGCAACAACCTCCTGTCCCTCTTCGTCTTCACCTGTCTTATTTTCTGGTGCTATTGGTCGGTGAGGGTTCCCGCCGATGTAGAGCCCGAACAATACTACCAATACTGGCCTGTCCGCCTGCTGTTTCCCGCTATCAGCTTTTTCCTGGCGGTCACCTGGCAGTACGCAAACGCCCGCTTCCAAAAAATCCTGTTGCCCGTAGTCACGCTCAGCGCCTCGTTCGCCGTTTTATGGAACCTTGATTCCGGCATTGTGGTGTATGGCGCTACCGTTGTCTTTCTGCTGGCCGCCGCGGTAGACCAGCCCACTACATCGCTGGCTATAAAAAAAGCATTGTTCCACCTCGCTTATATTATTGGTTCCCTGTGCCTGGTATTGCTGTTCTTCTTTGTCAGCACAAAACTACATTCCGGTCAGTGGCCGCAATTCGGTAAAATAGCTACCTTCCAGGGCCTGTTCTACATGTCCGGCTACTTCATGCTGCCCATGGTGGCCCTCCACTTCTGGAATTTCCCTGCCCTCGCCTACATGGCCGCATGCCTGTATTGCATCGCCAACCTCCGCAAAGGCGCCCCGCGCGATATGCCCATACTTGTGTTCCTCTGCATCCTCGGCTGTGGCCTTTTCGCCTACTTCCAGGGCCGTTCGTACGACCTTTCGCTCAATGCCGTTATGTACCCTGCCATCATCATCATCGGCTTTTTCTGCAGCCGGCTCATTGCAGCAGTCAAATCCGGTGAGCATAGGTTTCATGAGGGCTTGGCCCTGTTCGCCTTCCTGTTTATTTTCCTGTTAGATGGCTCATTCTCTATGGCTTACAATGCCCCTGCCATCACTACCGCCGCCATTCAGAATGCCACAAGTACTGATAACGGCAAAGAAGAAGAACTGGCACAGCAAATGAATTTTATCAGTAGCAACTTCCATAGGGGCGATACTGTGCTCATCATTGCCAAGAACTTCGAAAGCTTCTATTATGCAAATGGCGCCTACGTTAACCCGATTAATATTCCGGGCTCCTCAGAAATGGCTTTCAAGTCTGAGCTGGAGGACCTGCTCGATTTTATCCGTACCACAAAATACCCCATCGTCTATGACGCCGCCCTCAACTGGTATTGCACCGACACCATCGTTAAAGCGCTGGCGCAGGGCACTACCGTCGTCAAAGAGCTCCCCGGCCGCCATTTGCTGTTGCTCGCACCCCGGCCGCAACAGCAGAAGAACACATTGACTGTGGACAGCCATACTATTTACTTCAATGCCTATGGCAGTTTCAGCAGATTCCTTGCCCCGGCTTCTAATATCCATTTAGGCGATACATTCACCGTTGAGCTCGTCACCCGGTTAGACACAAGTTTGCTCGTCTCCAGGAACGTAGCCTTCTGTAGCTGGCCCCAGAACGGGCATTTCGCCGGGGTGCTGATGTGCCAGGATGGCGATGACCTGACCAACTACACATTCAAGTATGGAAATGGCGCAGGATGGTGCACCCCTGTTTCGTGTCATATCAGTTGCACCCACAATAATGATATTGTTATCCATGTGCGCAAAAACCTCTTATCCATTTACAACAACGGCGTCCTCTGCGGCGAAGCCAACACAAACAGTGTCATGAACAAAGAGAGCACAATGATATACCTCAATTCCGCCTACGCAGGCACCATCTCAGAATTGAAAATATCAGACAACTAAATACTTTTTACTTTCGACTTTATACTTTCTACTTTCGACTTTATACTAATTACTAAATGCGCTACCTCCGCCAACACATAGATTCCATCATCGCCACCTACAAAGGCGAAGTACCACTGGCGCACTTTCTTAAAAATTATTTCAGGCAATACCCCATCCTCGGCAGCCGCGACCGCCGTATGCTCAGCGCTATAGCGTACAGCTGGTATCGTTGCAGCAAGGGCGTTACAGACCCTGCGTTATTGAGCGCATCACTGGAGACTTGGGCCATCGAAAATAAGCTGCTTACCGAACCACTTACAGAGCTGATCGGCAGCCTCGCGCCGATGCTTTCGTTCAGCATAGATGCACTGCTTCCATCACCCGTTCAGTTGTCCGCCGGTATCAGCAAGGAGGCATGGCTCAGTTCCATGCTCGTACAGCCGCAACTGTTCATCCGGGCCCGCAAAGACAAAGACAAAATAACATCCCTGCTTACGCTGCACAACATACCTTATACCTCCATCACAGATATGTGCCTGGCCCTGCCCAATGGTGCCAAGATAGACGCACTATTACCTCCTGATAGCTACGTGGTGCAGGATGCATCTTCTCAGCAGACAGGCACCTACTTCCTTCCCGCAAAGAACGAACACTGGTACGACTGCTGTTCCGGCGCGGGTGGCAAATCCCTGTTGCTCCGTGATCTCATGCCTTCCGTACACCTCACCGTTACCGACCGGCGCGCGAGTATCCTCCACAACCTCACACAGCGCTTCCGGCAATACAACCTCAAGCCGCCCGTAACGCAAGTTGCCGATGTGGCTGACAAAAAAACACTAGCCTCTGTATTAGGCCCCGCCCGCTTCCACGCCATCATCTGCGATGCGCCATGCAGCGGCTCCGGCACATGGGCCCCGCACCCCCGAACAGCTTTATTTTTTCGATCCGGAAACTATTAAAGAATATTCCGCGCTGCAGAAAAAAATTGCTGTCAACGCTGCCGCATACCTGCACACAGGCGGTCGACTTATCTATATTACCTGCTCCGTTTTCAGGGAAGAGAATGAAGCAGTAGTAGAAGAAATAATAACGCAAACCGGCTTACAATTGGTAGAGCAGCACCTCATCAACGGCATCGGCATCAGGGCCGACAGCATGTTCATAGCCGTCCTCCGCAAAGCCTGATACTACTTAGCTGGCTTCGCCTTGAATTTATTAATGGCATTTCGGGTAAAATCGCTCGTCACCAGTTCACCGCTGATGCCCGCCCTTTCCGATAGCAGGTGGTCCCAGTGCTCCGTGCCATGCCACATTACTTTTTTCAGTTGCGCCATAGCCTCGGGGCTGCTATGCGCCAGTCGTTCTGCCAGCTTGGCCACACTATCATCTACCTCCAGCACATCCTTATGTATTTCTGAATATAGTCCATGCCGTTTTGCCCACTCCGCAGAGCGCCATTCCGTGGCGTCTATCGCCAGTTGTGAGAAGCCAGATACGCCCACCTTACGTTCCACCGCCGGCCCTACCACAAATGGCCCTATACCCACCGCCAGCTCGCTCAGTTTCACTGCCGCGCTGTCCACAGCTATGGCGTAGTCGGTCGCCGCCACTAAGCCCACACCGCCGCCCACAGCCTTGCCGTGCACACGCCCTATGATCAGCTTATGGCATTTGCGCATCGCATTGATCACATGCGCAAAACCACTGAAAAACTTCTTGCCTTCCTCCTTATTCGTTATCGCCATCAGCTCGTCAAACGATGCCCCCGCGCAAAAAGCCCCTGTGCCCGCACTGCGCAGCACTATCACCTTCACACGGTTGTCTATACCTATATCGTTTATGTGCTTTGCCAGGTCCGTCAGTATCGCCGCCGGCAGTGAATTGCTCGCCGGATGAAAGAATTCTATAGTGGCTATGCCATGTTCTATCTCGTGGTTTACATATCCTTCGGTGTGGTGCATAAGTGGTTTATTTAGCCACAAATATCCGAATTAACCCAGACTATGCAAATAGCATGCGATGAGTGTAGAAATATCGGCATTGAGCGGTACGTTCCGATCTATTTTGCAGCCCGTAGTTTTCTAAATAATAATTATATATATTTACTGAGCAGTAGCTATACAGAATTAATCAAACTAAAAAACCTCAACCATGCGCAACATACTTCTCAGATGTCTCGTGTTGATGCCTGTTTTATTCTGTACCACCTGTAGCAAAAGCATTGTTACCACCACCGCCAATAACCCAAAAGATTATTGCACGGCCAACATCAATGGTAAATATTGGGCAGCAGGATGCACCGATTTATTTAGTAATTGCCTGCGTGCTGAATGGAGCAATCAAAAAAAAGACTTCATCCTAAGCTGCATGAACAATTCTTCCACGGAAATTGCATTCTTTCTATATGACTCCACCGGCCTTAAAACCGGGAAATTTATTTTAAATCAAGACTCTGTGGCAAATGGCGCATGGTATACTGATTACTCCAAAAGCTTTATGTATTATTATACTACTACCCCGGCATATGTAGGCACCGTTACTATTGCTTTTGATTCGATACATGGCCAGGTGTCAGGTACATTTCATTTTCAGGCAAAATATCAAACTGATAGCGAAATTGTAAACGTCACAAATGGCAGTTTTTCGTTGCCTTGCGAAATACATTAATTTTTTAAAGCAAAATAAAAACGCATCCTGATTATTATTTATTTTGCAACAACAACTAACACCTAATTGGAATTGTATGAACAGCAAAACCTCCATCCTGTCCGCACTTATACTCCTCGGCAGCTTAGTAGCTACCGCCCAGGAACAAATACCCCTGTTAAAAGGCAAGCTCAATCTGTCTGTGAAGAAAGGCACCATGGAGTGCGACTTCAAATTGGTCGACATGCCGGAGGTAGCGGACTATGCAGTGGTCATAAACGCTGGTATGAACATGCGTTATATCCGCAACATAGAGGACAATTACAGTTTTTACTATGATCGGAATTACAACGATACCATTTCCGATGAGGGTTTCCTGTACTCCATCCCCGATAATACCGGCAAGGCAAAGGTGATCCGCAAAGCCCTTCAGTTCAGCTATGTAGGCAAATTCCCCGTTATTGGCGACACACTCAAGTCAACGAATAATCTCGACTGGAAAGGTAATATCGCATTTAATGGTTACTCTGTCAGAGCCGATGGCCGGCAGTCGGCATGGTACCCTGTTCTGTACGACATCAAGAAGAAAAAACGCTATCATCAGGTCAGGTACGATATCGAGGTGAACTGCAGTGACTGCAGCGAGATATACGTAAACGGCAACACCCCCGTACAGGGCACCAAAGCACATTTCAAAAGCGATATTCCTGCTGAGTTACTATTATATGCCGGCAACTATAAAGCGAAGAATGTAAACGGCACGTATTTTCTCAATCCCGACATGACCGACGCCCAGATAAATGAGTTTGGCACCATGACAAACAATTTTAAGAAGTACTATGAAAGCAAACTCCATATCCCTTACAAATACAACATCACCTATATCCAGACCACACCGGTCTCCAAACGCAATGCCTGGCTGTTCGTCTCCTACCCTACCATCGTCAATATAGGCTGGGGCGATTACGGCATGAAGGGCTTCTTCAGCAAAAAAACCGGCGACTGGTTTAAGCCCTACATGGCGCATGAGTTAGGTCATTATTATTTTGGTACCTACAAAGATTTCAATTCAGAGCTGGGTGATGTGCTCGGTGAATGTGGTGGTGAATATCTATCCATGCAGATCACCAGGGAGTTTTTTAAAGACTCTATGTATAATGCCAAGATCGATGAAAAGATCAAGTCTCTGAAAGATTTTAAACCGGTACCTTTTGCCGGAATAAAAAATGCAAATGATTACGGCAACCGGGAGCTGTATGTTTATTACTATGCGCCGCTCATCTACACCGCTATAGAAAAAGAAATAGGCATGGATAATATGTGGAAGTGGATGCATGCCCTGCTGGATACAAAGGCCGACTTCACCAACTTTGCTTATGTAGAACAAACATTAAGCACCACCCTGAATAACGACAAGCAATACCAGCAGATAAAGGCAAAGTACTTTACCTCCGACTCTTCTCTTAACAACGCCATCGCCACTATTACTGGCAAGTGACCTGGAGTATGTCATGATACAACAAAAGTTGGGCGTAGACTTAGCCTACGTCCAACTCTCTCTATTGTTTTAATATTTTGTGCACCGTTCGCACCCCTCATTCGTCCTTTGTTTGTAGACACGTCTCGGTTCAGCGTTGGTGACTGACAATTTTAGAATGAATTATTCGTGATGTTTTTTAGCGTACTCGTATAAAAACTCAGGGCAAAAGTCATATCCGTTAGGCCAGGTAATATACCCATCTTCTACTTTCACCGAATTGAAATAAGCTGCGTCTTTTAACGCGCTGGAGACTCCTGATTTGATGAAGGGTTTGATATCAATATCGAATATTTCTCCGTTATTGAATCGAACACTTAAAATACTATTCGCCATTGGTTGCGCTTGCATTATTTCTCTCATAGCTATTAAGTTAAAGGTTCAATTGGTTGAGGCGGAGTATCATTTCTCAGCAGTTCCCAATCTTTTCTGAGTTCATCTTTGTGATCAACTGCCCATTCTATAACCAGTTTATAAACGCGGCCGGGCAAATTCCCTGCCAGTATTTCCAGCGTTTCTATGGAAATTTCCGCTCTAAAATCGTTATAGTATGCATGAAAGTGTGGCGGATTGTGTTCATTATAAAACATCCGTATTATGATTCCCAGGAATCTGCTTATTTCAGGCATAAAGCAAAATTAAGAAAAAAGATGCTTTTATAATGAAATAGATACAAACGTGCCCACGTTGTTCCGGGTGTTAGCGTAGCTCACCCAGAACTGCCAATAAAAGCCGTTCTCAGGATGCATTCAACGAACCACTGCTGAAATTTACCACTACTTGTAACTTCGCTTGATTAAAAATAAAATAACAATACCTACCAACAATTTTTGACCCCCAAAAACAGATACCCACAATTTGTTTTTGCCCT
>JABDCE010000048.1:0-720 GCA_013288285.1 Bacteroidota bacterium | reverse complement strand
CAACAGGCATTTCAGAGAATTAATGCTCATTTTTTGTGGGTATCTTAAAGTTTTTTGTATTGTTTTCCTGCTTAGTTTTGTTGCCCAAAATATTTTTAGGCAAGCGTAAACAAAATTAAAACTATACAAAAACCAAAGTTTATGAAAACAACACAGCACGAAAACGCGCGCAACCTTTATCTCCAGACAAGCCTCAGCAAAACACAAATTGCGGAGCTGATCGGCGTCAGCCGCACCACCATCTACAACTGGGCCAACCAGGGCAACTGGGAGCGGCTGCGCAAAAGCGCACAGCACATGCCGGCTATCATGGCAGAGAAGATATACTATGTCCTCGGCCACTTAGCAGACGACCTATTATCTGAGCGCCGCATCATGAAACCCTGCACCCGCAGCGAAGCAGAGACTATTTACAAACTCACGCTCTCCATCAACAAACTGAAGAACCGCGCCACACTCAATGAGAGCATGGAATCCTTCCAGTCCCTGCTCGATCAGGTAAAAAACACCGATCCAAAACTCGCAGAGCAGATGGCGCCGCACATGTCTGAGTACTTTACAAGGCAGTCGTCCATTTATAGCTATACCCATGCGCCAGCAAATTTCAGCAGCATGGGCTTCACTCCCGTCCCATCAGTAAACCAGGACGATGCCAAACTCGACTTGCAGGAACGTTTCCGCATGGAACAGGAAGAGATGGACGCCATGTATCCTCCCTAC
>JABDCE010000047.1:621-21335 GCA_013288285.1 Bacteroidota bacterium | reverse complement strand
TGCCGGCAATGGTCACCCCCTTCAATTCATTGGATGTTGCCCTCATGGCCATGGTGCCGGTAAACAAGTCTTTATCGGCTACATTGATCATTTTGTTGAGCGTCTTGTATCCCAGATAGTCGATGTGAAGCAGGTATTTTCCCGGCGCTACATCGTCAATCTCAAAACTGCCGTTCACATCGGTTACGGAGCCGAGGCCGGTCTTTATACTGGTGTCGTCGCCATTTCTCAGTGATACAGCCACACCAATAAGCGCAGAAGTGTCTTTGTAGTCAGCTATTCGTCCGGTGATCTTGTAAGTTTGAGCAGAAGAATTAATAGTAAAGAACAGGATGCAGGATAAAATAGCCAGCCGTACGATCATGAGTGTGTCTTTGAGAAACATTTAGACACTAATATAAACATAAGGTTTAATAAAAATCCCTATTAAAATTCTATAATTGTAACTATCTGAGAACCCGACACACAACAGATAGCCCTTTATTTCAGGGCTTCATTAGCTTGTCTTTGGCAAGCATTCCAAAGGCTTTTGATCGATCTGAATTTTATTTTTCATTTTACAGTGGCGATACAATTTTTTTTCCTTTAATTTGTGTGCGAATATTGTTTTATGAATATCAAAAGCGTCTTATTATTTTTTCTTTCAATCACCGGTATTGCTATACTCTATAATATACCTGCTTACAATAAATGGATGTACAGCAAGATATTTACGGTTTGTGATATTCCCGACCAGGCCCAGCACCTGGACATAGAGATGCGGCGGCAATCGCGCTATGGATACTCTTATGGAATATTCAAGGATATAGAAAATAAAATGGCTAACTATCCCAATGTTATCATACTGCTACCAACAGATGGTTATTTACGGGCTAACAAAGTCACGGAGTTCAGCACTGTAGAACCTTCTTTGTTTTACTATTTTACAGGCATGAATGCGGTTTCTGTCACAAGTCCTCTTGTCGAAACGGCTACTTTTGCGCTTGTTTCAAAAGTGCCCGGCCAGGTGATGCTTGCTAAATTTGATAACAAGGCACAATTAGACACCCAGATAAAAATATTCGCTAAATACCCTTCTCCATAACGTTATGAACTTTGCAGGACTCTTGTTTTTGTTGATCACTCACTTCCTTTCGGGCAGGGGCATTTTGCGTCTTTTCAAGTTGCAGCTTGACCCGATACCGGCAGTCTGTTTATCTTTTATTCTTGGCGTACCCGCTGTATCGTTTGTGCCCTGCATATTGCAGTTGATGAAAATACCACTTGCTGCAAACTCTGTATATATCGGCATTTCGGTATTTACGGCTGTGTGCTGCATCCCGCTGCTGGTAAGTTTTACGAAACCCCGGCTCCCAAAGTTCATTATGCCCAAGCTGTATGAATGGCCTGCGCTGCTTGTATTGCTGTTCTTTGTGGTGGTGAGCGTATGGCGCTGCTACTACATGCCTCCCTATTCCCGCGATATGTTGTCTGGCCCTGAGTTAATCGCAGAATATGCAGTGAGGGAGAAAACAATGATCAATTCGGTATTTAATATTGACCTCCATACCAGCAATAACTACTTTAAATCTCCCTACGTAACCACGTTACAGATCATATACAAATTGCTGGTCTTTCCGTTTGGCCAGTTATGGCTGAGTGTGATGTTCGTGTCGTTTACGACATTCATTTATTCTTTGCTGATGGACAGGGTGCATCCTTTGATAGCAGGGTTCCTGATGCTTATTTTCTTTGCTGTACCTGAGCTTTTCGCCTACACCTTTGTTATTCTTTACGACTATAGCAACATGGTGCTGTTCTTCACCGGCTTCTACTTTCTCACCAGGTATATGCAAAACGAAAAGTTCAATGATTTCATATTTTCTTCGTTATTATTCGGCTTGGCTACCTATATCCGTACAGAAAGCCTGATACTGATAGCGTTTATGTCTCCGCTGTTCCTGGTGCACCGTTATAGGCAAAAAATGCCACTGGCAAAGATCGCGCTCCGGCTGGCTATTTTTATGGGAGTGTCCATTGTTTTTTATGTTATCTGCATCAAAATATTCGTTCATAATTTTGTGCCACTCCCGTTAGATGTGAGCCATGAAATAAACAAGCACATAACCGACTTTTCCCCACTCTTTAAGCGGCTTTCAGATATAGTGACCGTACTTATTTTTTCAGATACCGGCCCTATATTCTATGGTTGCTTTATTATATTCTTCGTTTACCTGGCAATAGCAGACCTGGTATGGCCGCGCAAATACAACAAGGAAGCACTATACGCTTTGTATGGTGTAGCCGTGATCTATTTTGGTTTCGGGTTTATAGGCTACCTGCTGCCCCTTGCCGATCTGCAGAACACCACTAAAAGGGGCTTTTTTAAGATCATCCCTATCATGCTGCTGTATATGGCCAACAGCGGCCTGATACAGCGGTTATCTAATGCCATTAAGTGGTGGGAAGACCCGGAAAGTGCGCCTAAAAAGAAAGTCGTTGCAGCGCCGACGCCTAAGAGGAAATTAGCGCCCGCTCCTCCACCCCAGGTAGCTAACCGGCCCAAAAAGAGATAGGCTGATTACTGTTTGTACACATAGCCCAGCATTTCTTCCAGGTACTTGCGTTCATTGCTCAGGCGGGGTACCTTATGTTGCCCACCCAATTTTCCTTTGTCCTTTAGCCAGCGCTTAAAGCCGTCCTTGGGCATCTGGTGAATGATGGGCATACGCAGCGCCATATCTTTATACCGCTTCGCTTCGTAATCTGAATTTATTGCCTGCAGCGATTTATCGAGCAGGGAAGTGAACGTATCAATAGGCACCGGCAGGTATTCAAATTCTATGATCCACTCATGGGCGCCGTTGGTGTCCCCGGTCATATATACAGGGGCGGCAGAATAGTCAGCAACAACAGCGCCTGTTTCCGCGCATGCTATGGCAATAGCGTTGTCCGCATTGTCTACAATCAGCTCTTCTCCAAATGCGTTGATAAAATGTTTCAGCCGCCCGGTCACCTTTATCCTGAAAGGGTTTGATGAAGTAAACTGAACAGTATCACCTACCAGGTAGCGCCATAAGCCACCGTTGGTGCTGATAACAATCGCGTAGTTCTTATACAGCTCCACTTCCTTCAGCGTAAGCGTGCGTGGGTTTTCTTTTCCGAATTCGTCCATAGGCATGAACTCGTAAAAAATACCATGGTTCAGGAACAGCAACATACCCTCTTCATCTTCCCTGTCCTGCGCGGCAAAAAATCCTTCTGATGCATTATAGGTTTCCCGGTAACGCATGTGCGGCGTAGGCACAAACTGTTCGAACTGCCTGCGGTATGGTGTGAAGTTAACGCCGCCATGTATATACAATTCCAGGTTGGGCCATATATCCAGCAGGTTGTTGGTGCCGGTTATTTCAAATATCCTCTTGATCAACACGATAGTCCAGGTGGGCACACCGGCTATGTATGTTACATTCTCATTGATAGTGCTGTGCGCCATGCGCTCTATCTTGTCCTCCCACTCCGTCATCAGCGCTATGGAAAGCTCAGGCAGGCGGAACAACTGTCCGGCCAGCGGCATATTCTGAAGCATTACGGCAGAGAGATCACCAAAAAATGAGGCTGCATTCAATTGGTTGATCTGGTGACTGCCACCCAACACTAAGCATTTCCCGGAGGTCAGGTTCGATTGCGGATTGTCTCGTAAGTATAGGGCCAGCACATCCCTTCCACCCCTGAAATGGGTATCATCCATCGACTCCTTGCTCACCGGTATGAACTTACTCTTATCGCTTGTAGTACCGCTCGATTTTGCAAACCACGTTATTGGCGACGGCCATAGAATATCCTGGCTGCCTTCCAATATGCGCTGTATGTACGGCTTCAGTGTTTCATAGTCATTGATAGGTACATTCTTCTGAAAATCTGAAATGCTGTCGATGCGTTCGAAATTATATTTTTTACCGTATTCGGTGAACTGTGCAGAACCGATCAGATGATTAAATACCTGTTGCTGCGTATCTATAGGATTGTGCGTGAAATTATCTATGGCACTTTGCCGCAACTTAATAAAACCTTTAAACGCAGGACTAATAATACTCATAGTGTTGTGATATTAAACAGACAATTACGATAGGAAGTTTACTGGCCTATTACTTTGGGCGTTTTCCTTTTCAATTCAAAATTCTGCCCCAGGTATACTCTTCGCACCTGCTCATCGGCGGCGAGCTCTTCGGCCGTCCCTGCCTTTAGTATTTTCCCTTCAAACAGCAAGTAGGCGCGGTCTGTAATAGACAGTGTTTCCTGCACATTATGGTCCGTTATCAGTATGCCTATATTCTTAAATTTCAGCGTAGCTACAATACTTTGTATGTCTTCTACCGCAATGGGGTCAATACCGGCAAATGGCTCGTCGAGCAGGATAAACTTAGGATTTACGGCCAAAGCGCGCGCTATTTCCGTTCGTCTTCTTTCTCCACCACTCAGCACATCGCCATTACTTTTCCGCACATGGTTCAAGTGAAATTCATCCAACAGCTCTTCCAGCTTATTTTTCTGCTCCACTCGTGTCAGCGAGGTCATCTCCAGTACCGCTGAGATATTATCTTCTACCGACAGTTTGCGGAATATGGATGCCTCCTGCGGCAGGTAGCCTATGCCCATTTTTGCCCTTTTGTACATGGGCAGCTTGGTAATGTTCTCCTCGTTAAGAAATACCTCACCTTTATCCGGCTTCACCAATCCTACCACCATATAAAAAGACGTGGTCTTACCTGCTCCGTTAGGCCCCAGCAAACCTACGATCTCTCCCTGGTTCACCTCAAACGATACGTTGTTGACCACCGTACGTTTACCATATTGTTTTACAAGCCCTTGCGTATATATTCTCAACTGCCGCCTTTTGCACAAAAATAACAAACATGCGGCAATATAGTTCAGCAGACCACACTACCCCTCCGGGAAAAACTTAGATGCAATAAAACAAAACAAGCCCAGCACAAGGCCCGAAGCTATACCTATTACGGGGCCCATTACCAGCATGGCTTGTGTTACCGTCATACCCATTTGCGCATTCATTTTGGCATAATTATGCGCCTCATCAGAGTGCCTGGCCAGGTAATCTGCTGAAAGCATAATATGTATCCCGGTTATCCAGATGCAGTTAAAGAGGCTGATAAGCAGCCCATGAAGGAAATACTTGTCTTCAGCATACTTAGCCACCTGGCGGGCACATACCAGGAAAATAACCAGCCAGCAGATAGGTTCCAGCTTAGGGCCAATAAAATAACAGGTACCCAGGCCCATTGCCAGACCGAACATTGAAAGGCCAATTATGAGTTTCCAATTCATGTTGCTTTTTTTTATTACATAAAACTAATAAAAAATAACAAGTGTTGATTTTTAAATTTATTTTCGATTATCTTAGCGCAAATATCGGTTATGAAAAGAATGCGGGTCCTGTCATTGCTTATAGTTTGTTTTGTCGTTATATTATCTGGTTGCATCAAAAATCAGCCTTACGTTACTACGCTTAACCCTTCTTTGACTGCCAATATAGGTACTTACGATTTCACAGCTGTAACTGTTGTTCCATCTACTGTCGATACGCAAATACATGATACGATAACGGGCCTCACCATTACCGGCTTTAGCGCAGACCAGACCGCAAAAAATGATAAAATAATTCTAAGGATCAATAGCTACAAAGGCAAAACCGGTACTTTTTCTATCGTTCAGAGCCAGGCGTCAGCCCAATACCTGCACTCCGGTATTATCAGTACAGCATTGGGCGGTATAGTATCTATTACCCATGTCAACTCCAACAGCCTTACCGGCTATTTCTCGTTTACTACCCAGGATGGGATAGCCGTTCAGAACGGCACCTTTAACGTAGGACTACCCTGACCCATATACTAAACCGTTTCCTTTTACCGTTATTCAGCAGACAAAGCATGGTCTGTTACATTAGCAACCGTTGCTGTATATTTGTGTAGCCATTTATGAAGAAGTTTTCCGTCATAATTATTGTTTGCATGCTGTGCGCGGCTGTTAACGCCTGTAAGAAAGTGAGCGGGCCGGCTAATGGCAAAAGTATTCAACAGAACAATAAACTGGACTCCCTGGTGTTCATGGGCGCTTCTATAAATGGGGTTACCTGGAATGCTGATTCTGCATTTGCGTATTCGGTGAAAAGCTCCGGAAATGACAGCGCTATGAGAAACATACTCATAAATGCTGTGAGCACGGCCAACGGCAATAACAGCACTATCCAATTTAATATCTACAATTATTCCGGGGCTGCCAAGTATGGGGTCAATCCCCCCTTAGTTACTGCTACTTATTATATAGGCACGCAAAGACATTTTGCCAACTATGGGTATGTGGACATTACAAGCGATACTGCCCACGCTATGATAGGTAATTTCTACTTCTCTGCCGATTCGTTTAATATTAACGGTTCTTTCAACGTGGCAACGCCTTAGCGCCGGTGCATAACAGCGATTTCGTTTTTTAGCTCATAAAAGAAGTCCATGAACCATTATAGCTCATGGACTTTTTATTTTCTACGTCAGCTTATTAAGCTATCGTCACTGATTTATCGAGGTATACGTCCTGTATAGTATTCAGCAATTGCACGCCATCTGTCATTGGCTTCTGGAACGCCTTACGTCCACTGATGAGGCCCATACCACCAGCGCGTTTGTTTACAACGGCTGTCATTACGGCTTCTGCCATATCAGTTGCTCCCTTTGATTCACCACCGGAATTAATAAGCCCTACACGGCCCATGTAGCAATTGGCTACCTGGTAACGGCAAAGGTCTATCGGGTGGTCGGTAGTCAGCTTATCATAAACGATCTTGCTGGTCTTACCGAAGTTTATTGCGGTATAACCACCATTATTGGTAGGTAATTTTTGCTTGATAATATCCGCCTGTATAGTTACACCCAGGTGGTTCGCCTGGCCAGTAAGGTCTGCTGCAGTTGCATAGTCTACACCATCTTTCTTGAAGGCATTGTTGCGCAAATAGCACCAAAGCACTGTAGCCATACCCAGTTCATGTGCATATTCAAACGCCTTCGCCACTTCTACTATCTGGCGGGCGCTTTCCTCAGAACCAAAGTAAATGGTAGCGCCTACTGCTACTGCACCCATGTTCCATGCGTCCTTGATACTACCAAACATGATCTGATCGAACTTGTTTGGGTAAGTAAGGAATTCGTTATGGTTTACCTTAACTATGAATGGTATTTTGTGTGCATACTTACGTGCAACCGAGCCAAGAACACCATAAGTAGAAGCAACTGCATTGCAACCACCCTCGATAGCCAGCTTTACAATATTTTCCGGATCGAAATAAATAGGATTCGGGGCAAATGAAGCGCCTGCGCTATGCTCGATACCTTGATCAACAGGAAGTATGGATACATAACCGGAATTGGCCAGGCGGCCATGGCCCATCAAAGTCCGTATGCTGCGAAGGGTCTGTATATTGCGGTTAGAATTTGTCCATACATCATCAAGGTGCGTAGGAGACGGAATATGAATGGCAGATTTGTCAATGGTTTTGCTGGTATGGCCTAAATAATACTCGGCTTTATCGCCCAACAGTTCGTGGATCTTGTTTGCAGACATATAGCTGTTATTTTTAAATTTGGCTGCAAAGGTATCTCAAAAAATTCAAAAGTTAAAGGTCAAACCTAAAGTTTCAACATAAAACTGACCAGTGCTGGCCTGTCAGTTTACCTGGAAGACCCTCAATCCGGGTATGCTTCCTTTTGTTATTTCGGGAAATACATCGCCACGCTCGTCTGTAAAAGGCGCCTCACTAGCCCCCCAGGCAAAAAAGTATCGGACATGGTATCTTCTCATTTCAGACAATACATCCTTCATGGAGCAATTGGCGGGCTGAGGATTGCTATAAAGCTGGTTTTCGGAAAAATAGGCCAGCCTTTCTATCTGCTGCACCTCTATGCCGGGTTTTGCAAGGCTCGTAAAACTGCCGTGAATATTCATCGTCCTCAATTGTTGGGCAATGGTATACTCATGCATCCCTTCATTATACATTGTTCCCATTCGCCAAGCAGGGCAAATAAGAAAGCTGATGGCAAACAGGTAGGGGAAAACTATGGCCAACGTTTTTTTGCCCTGGGACAAATGATTTTGAATGAAAAGCCCTGTGGCAAGCATACCCAGTGGCAAAATATACCATATATAACGTGACTCAAAATTGATGAGTAAATAACCCAGCGGGAACAACAGAAAGGATAAAGCGACCGTAAAAGCAGGAGCAGTTGATTTTGATCGTTGCCTCATCACGAACCTGGCCAATACAATACTGATAAAAGGGAAGAATACCGACAACTTTATCATGCTCATGAATAGCTTGAATACATTCAGTCCACCCCTTAGAAATTGCAGGCCGAACAAATGCCAGGAACTCCAGAAATGCGGTGTGGCCCCGTTTGCAAAATAAGGGTCTTCCCAATAGTAGGGACTGTTATCGTAAGCGGGCGGTAACAATAATTTTATCTCTTCCTTCCATTGAGGGTGCCCCACAAGGTACCACGACATATTCAGCGATCCTGCTGTGGATGTGGTCCATATTCCGTACTTATGGTGCAGCGCCACTATCCAGAAGTGGCTTCCGAAAAGCATGACCGCGATAGCTACGGCCGATATTTTGAGCCATTGCGCCACATTACCGCCCACGACAAAATAAACACAGCACACCGTATTGAGCAGGAAAAACGGAAAAGAGTAGGCTTTAGCAAAATAAGCAAGTGTGCCCATCAACCCATACAAAACCCAAAGCCCAGGCCTGCGCTTGAACTCCTCACAGATCATTAACCTCAGCGAACCGAGCAAAAAGAAGCATTCCCACAGATCGTCAAATGACTGATCGAAAACGGCATAACAAAGAAACAGCGCCAGCGTGACATTAAACAGCCACTGCAATTTGTCTGTGATTCCGAACTTCAGAAAAAACGATTGAGAAATAAACAATAGCCCAACTGCGCCGGCAGCATTTACTATTACACCCGACAATATAGCACCCAACCCTGTGCTCATCAGCCCCGCAGTAAGCCAGCAGGCCCATGGGCTCCAATAGCCATTGATGGCACGTTGGTAATCGCCCGTTGCGTAACGCCTGGCTATGGTCAGGTATGCCGTTGAATCAGGGTCTACATAATACTGGTAATGCGGATAGATAATACACAGTACCACGCACATCAGTGTCGCTGATGCAAAAAATGGTGTATACCTCCGCACAGTTTGCATACTATGAAACAGTTTCGTTTGCTTTTTTATCCAGTACACCCATATAACCCAGTACTGCGCAGCCAATGGCTATCAGCGACACCGGTAAAAAATACCTGGCATTGGATATAGGCCCTGCCGCCACTGCAAAGTACGACAGGAATATAAAAACGAATATGCGTACCAGCCAATGAACATTTTTTCTGAAAAAGAACATTACCAGCCCAATCAAACGCACACAATTAAATAGTAGCACCAGCATCACAAACGGTAGCGACGGATTATTCATCACATACTCCCCCATCCCACCCCAGCCTTTTCTTTTCAGTGTAGCAAAAAAACCGGTCTGCTCTTTGTGGTACAGTCTCCCGTAAGTAAGCCTGCCGGTAAACAGGTCTATCTCCGCCTTCCCGGGTTCAATAAAAATACGGGCACTGTTTTGCAGGTGAAACAGCATATATGGCACAAAATTCTCTCTCAGCAATTGCATGCCACGCGCATTGCTGTATTCATAACGCTCTTTATAGTCCGGTATGGCATTGATCACTTTTCGCTCCCTGTCCAGGAATCTGTCGGCGCTGTCCATACCCTGCTTATGACTGAAGTAGGTGTAATAATAAAAGATAGCATTAAAAGCCTGGTTACTGCTGAAATGAAACTTCTCGGTGCGCTCATAGTTGTCGTAACAATAAAGCAGCATCACGCACAGCGGCAAAATGGCTACCACCAGTGGCCGCTGCATCTTCACCTTCTGCCTTAGCGCCACAATAAAGACGATCAGTGCATGCGCATACACAAACGGGTACAGTACGGGCTTTACAAACATTCCAGCTATCAAGGCAGCGCTCATCCATGCTGCATATTTCAGTTGCTTTGTTTGTAGCCACGTAACAAAATTGCCGAAATACAGCAAGGCACATAGCTGCAACAATATTTCCGGCGCAATGGTATTGGCATTGATAAGCTGTGATGGGTATGCAATAACCAGTAGAGCAAACAGCCAGTCATATTTAGTGTCATAACCCAGCTTCAGAAAAATGCGCCTGCAATAATAAATATTGAAAACAGAAAGGATATTCTGCAAAACGAGCACTACCCAGTTGTTGACCGCAAATAAATAAACACTAAGCAGAAACAATGGGTAACCCGGCTGTCGTTGCGTCATGTAGTCCGGCACAATAGGCATTGCAGGATTGCCGCTGTAGAAAAAGAGATATTGCTTTATGTTCAGGGCCTCATAGATATACTCAAATGAGTCGCCCATGTAGATACGTTTATACCCACAAGCCAGCACGAAAAAGACAATATGCGCAATCGCTATAATGCCGATGAATATTTTATCCGCCCTGCTGAACTTAACTGCCATTCACATCAACTGTTTTAACCGTTACTTATTTCCTTGTCGCCAAGCGCTGCCTTCAGCATTCTCCAGTTCCCGTGCATATCCTTTCTTATTTCCACTTCCGCATACCCTTCCTGTTCAAATAATGCCTTGCTTTCCTCCGCATGCCCCGCGTCCAGTTCGCAATAAACATAGCCTTCCGTTCTCAGATGCTTTTTCCCGAAGTCTGCAAGCGCTTTGTAAAACACGAGCGGGTCCTTATCCGGAACAAACAACGCGATATGCGGCTCGTAGTTCGTAACGTTTACGCGCATTTTCTTCTTCTCACTTTTAGGTATGTATGGAGGATTTGATACAATGATATCATAACGCCCTAATTCTTTATTTCGTACAGCCTCGTCAAGAAAATCTATCGCCGCTACCCTAATATTTTCCGGGTGTTTGTCTTTCTCTTCCTCGCCCAGCACCCACTCAATATTTGTTTGCAGCACATTCAGCGCTTCTGCGCTTATATCCAGGCAGGTGAGCACCGGGTGCGGCAGCATCCTGAACAAGGACAGGGCAATACAGCCACTGCCCGTGCCTATGTCAATTATCTTTATTTTCTCATCTTCTCTTGCCTTCAGATCGTCAGTTATCCATTGCACCAGTTCTTCCGTTTCCGGCCTCGGTATCAGCACATGCTCATTTACCATAAACTCACGGCCCATGAACCATGCGCCATTGGTGACATACTGAATAGGTTTCCCCTTTACCAGTTCCTCAGTTGCGCGGTTATAAACATCCTGCTGCCGTTGGGTAAAAGCCTTGTCTTTTTTGTCCAGGCGGTCCATCTTATTGAGACTGGTGATCGACTCCATCAGGCTGTGCGCGATTGATGAAGCTTCGCCTTCCTCATATAATGATTGTAATTTTTCCTTCAACTGATAAAAAGCATTGCCGTAAGTAAGCATAGGGTAAAGATATGACCTTTAATGTTTGCGCCTATCTTTACAAAGTGATAGATCATGGATCATACATGCAAAAATGCTTTGACCTTGCCCAGCGGTCTAAGGGATTTACCACCCCTAACCCCATGGTAGGCACTGTGCTCGTTCATCACGACCGGATCATAGGTGAAGGCTGGCACCACTTTTACGGCGCAGACCATGCGGAGGTCAACTGCCTCAAAAACGTAACTGATGCAGATAAACGCCTGATTCCCGAAAGCACCATGTATGTAAACCTGGAACCGTGCGCTCATTATGGCCTCACACCTCCATGCGCATCCCGGATAGTAGCCGAGGGGATCAAAAAAGTGGTCGTCGCCAATACTGATCCTTTCGAAAAAGTTAACGGCTCCGGAATAAAAATATTGCAGGACGCGGGAGTGAGTGTTGAAACCGGCCTGCATGAGAAAGAAGGCCTCTGGCTCAACCGGCGTTTCTTCTGCTTCCACCAGCAAAAACGCCCCTACATAGTACTGAAATGGGCACAAACAAAAGACGGCTTCATTGCACCCGAAGATAGAAGCCGTTATCCCATCACCGGCGCCGGAGCTCAGTCACTTGTACACAAATGGCGTACGGAAGAGACGGCTATAATGGTGGGCACCACCACGGCCTTAAATGATAACCCTGAGCTTACGGCCCGTTTACACAAGGGAAATCACCCCCTGCGCATTGTCCTTGACCGGCATCTTCAAATACCACGCACACATCATATTTTTGACGATACTGCTGCTACATGGATCATCAACGAACAACAGGAATTGCTTGACGGGAACATTCACTTCGTTCAGTTGCCATTCAACGAAACACTGCTACCCGCGCTCATGTCATTGTTATACCGGAATAGGATATTGTCACTACTGATAGAAGGTGGCGCAGCCTTATTAAGTAGCTTTATCTCTATGGACTTGTGGGATGAGGCACGGGTATTTACCGGCGATGGCCTGTTGCAGAAAGGTATTCGTCCACCGCTGCTGGCTGGCGATGCTCCTGCCTTCACTACTATGGTGGGACAGGATACGTTACAGGTATCTGTGAACAAAAACAGCGCATATCAGTACACTCAAGGAATGGAACTATAAATCGACCGCATGTTTTACCTCATTGCCACTATTCTCCTTAATGTAGTTATCTCAGTTCAGTTCAAGCTCTACCCGCGCTACAACATCAATGCGCTGCAGGCGCTGGTAGCTAACTACATCGTATGTGTGGTCACAGGCAGCATATTCATCGGCCATCAGCCGTTCACAACTGTACACTTTCATAGCGCATGGCTCCCATGGGCTTTGCTGATGGGCGCGGGATTTATCAGTGTGTTCAACCTTTCGGCATACACCACAAAGGTAGACGGCATCACTACTGCGATAATAGCCAATAAACTATCGCTGGTTATTCCTGCCATTTTCTCAATAGTGTTATATCATGAGCTCGCCGGCGCTGCCAAGATCGCAGGTATACTTCTTGCGTTCCCCGCAGTCTATCTGACCACCCGTGTAGAAAGCGATGGTCACAAGGGCCAGGGGCTTCTGCTACCTGCCTTGCTGTTTATTGGCGGAGGCCTGTTAGACACCCTGATGAAATATGTGCAATTCCGGTTTCTCGGTTCTGCCGATGTGCAGGCGGTCTATTCCATCTATTGTTTTGCCACAGCAGGCTGCATAGGCATCATACTTGTCTCTGTTTTGCTGCTGCTCAAAAAGATAACCTTTCATTGGAAAAATGTTATAGCCGGCATTTGCCTCGGCATCCCCAATTATTTTTCCATCTACCTGATGATACGCATGCTGAACAGCAATTTCCTGCAAAGTTCCGCAGCCATCCCGGTACTCAATATCGGGATACTGGTGGCCTCCGCGCTTACGGCCATTATCTTCTTCAGAGAGAAAACAAATCTTTTGCGGTTTTTGGGGCTGGCAATGTCGGTCATTGCAATTTTGCTCATAGCTTTCGGCGATAAATAATGACAGACATCAACAAATACATCACCATATCAGGTACCGGTACCGGAGATTTCCGTGACCGTGGAAGTAAATTCCTTGCATTTGCTTATCCGGTGCAAACCCCACAAGACGTAAAAGACCATTTGCAGGCATTAAAGAAAGAACACCCTAAAGCCAACCATCACTGTTATGCTTATCGCATAGGCACAGATGGCACCCAATACCGTGCAAACGACGACGGCGAGCCATCAGGTAGTGCCGGCAAGCCCATACTCGGACAGATCGACAGCTTGGGTCTTACAAATACACTCGTAGTAGTAGTTCGTTATTTCGGTGGCTCCTTATTGGGTGTACCCGGCCTCATAAATGCGTACAAAACAGCCACCGCACAAGCACTGGAGCAACTGCCACGGGTGGAAAAATGGATCGAGGAAGTATACGATATAACTTTCGACTACCCGGTAATGGGCGACGTGCTCTACGTCCTGAAACAATGCGAAGCGACCATCTACAAACAAGACCTGCAATTGTTTTGCGTTGTGAAAGCTGGTATACCACGCGTAAATAGTCAGGTATATGTGGAAAAGCTTTCGGAAATTCGTGGGGTAGCCATTAGTGCTGTTTAGTAAAAGTTTTCACGCTTTGCTTTTCGCCTAAACTTTTCAGATTTTCTTCCTGTTGTTTGCGATTTCTGACGACGTTTCCTAACTTTTATATTGAACTACCCTTTTAAAAAACAGGTGATTTTCTAATTTCAATACTATTCAATTCCGTTGTTTAAATATTGACACCTGCATTTTCGAGGCGGAAATTGCCTGAGGATTTTTAGATCTAGTCTCTTGATTTACGATAGGATGATAAGCTAAATACCAACTAATTACAATAGTCAGTGCCCCTACAATAATTGCAACTAAAATGGCTGATTTGGCAAGAGCGATTGTTTTGCTTATTTTATCATGTTCCAATAAGAGTAAACTGCTCTCTCCTTTTAGAATGAAAGTACACGCAGAATGCTCATCAACTTCATTAAGATCACATTTATTTCCACCACTTGTAATATGAAAATAGGCATCGTAAAACCACTGCTTCACAGCTTGTTGGAGACATCCATTATCAATATTAAATCCTCTTTTAGATAATTCCGATAACAAGTCACTATATCTCATACCATGATTTACCCTTGATTGTCCTATCTGTAGTATAGTTAAATATAATTCCTGATAATCAGTTCTCCCTCTATGAGTTGCTATGTCACCGAAACAAGACGGACATTGTTTAGCAATTCGCTCATCATTTTCGATCATTTGGGCATCCGTTATCGCCATATGGTTGATTTTCACCAAAGATACGAATGACTATAAGACACTTTGCCATTAACTTTGTTATTTGCTCAACGAGAAGAAAAATACACAACTCATCAAAACCGAGGCGCTTCGTCTCGGCTTCAGCGCATGTGGCATAGCCAAGGCAGTACAGTTAGACGAAGACGCAGCACGGCTGGAACTGTGGCTGAAGAAAGGCCATAACAGCGGCATGCAGTACATGGAGAATCATTTCGACATGCGCATTGACCCGCGTAAATTAGTACCCGGTGCCAGGTCAGTCATTACATTACAGCTAAACTATTTTCCATCCGAACAGCAACAGCCATCGGCACCAAAAATTGCCAAGTACGCTTATGGCACCGACTATCACTATGTGATACGGGAAAAGCTGAACGCACTGCTGCAATTCATTAAAGAAAACATCGGCGACGTAAATGGCCGCGGCTTTGTGGATAGCGCACCTGTGCTGGAACGCAGCTGGGCGGTGCGCAGCGGCCTCGGCTGGATAGGCAAAAACGGAAACGTTCTGACCCGCCAATCCGGCTCTTTCTTCTTTATCGCCACGCTGATCACCGATCTTGACCTTATTGCAGACGCCCCATTTGCTACAGACCACTGCGGCACCTGCACACGCTGTATAGACGCCTGCCCCACACAGGCCATTGTATCACCTACTGAGATCGATGCCGGCAAGTGCATCTCCTACCTGACCATCGAGCTAAAAGACGCACTCATCCCGTCCGATTTTCATAACAAAATGGAAGGCTGGCTGTTCGGCTGCGACATCTGCCAGGATGTGTGTCCGTGGAACCGTTTTTCAAAAGAAAACGCCGAACCAGCCTTTACTCCTATACCAGAGATACTGAACCTTTCGTTACAGCAATGGGAAGAGATGACCGAAGAAGCCTTTAATAAGATCTTTAAGAACTCGCCATTGAAACGCACCAAATGGAAAGGCATACAACGGAATATCAAGGCAATAAAACCTTAAACTGCTAACTTAATTGACCTTTTAGCTTATTTTTGCGCCATGCCGGTAATATCACATCGTGGCGCGCTCATGCCGCCTTCACCCATTCGCAAATTGGTTCCGTACGCAGATGCTGCCAAAAAAAGAGGTACCAAAGTATACCATCTCAACATCGGGCAGCCCGATATTGAAACGCCACAGTCCATCCTGGATGCTGTTCGCCATACCGATATGAAGGTTTTGGAATATAGCCCCAGCGCCGGCTTTGATTCATATCGCAGGAAATTAGTGGAATATTACAAACGCAACGATATCGACGTAACCCCCGGCCAGATCATAGTGACCACAGGTGGCTCTGAAGCCATTATGTTTGCTATCATGAGCTGCCTCGATCCTGGTGATGAGATCATTATCCCTGAGCCTTTTTATGCCAACTATAATGGCTTTTCCACCAGCTCAGGTGTCAAGGTAGTGCCTATACCATCGGGTATTGAAGATGGCTTTTCACTGCCATCAATAGACAATTTCGAAAAGGCCGTTACTACTCGTACCAAGGCCATCATGATCTGCAACCCCAATAACCCCACAGGTTATTTGTACAGCGCAGATGAACTGAACATACTGAAGGAAATATGCCTCAAGCATGATCTATTCCTGTTCAGCGATGAAGCTTATCGCGAGTTTTGCTACGATGGCCAAAAACATATCTCTGCTTTGTCGCTCCCGGGCCTCGAAGAACATGCTATATTGCTCGATACCATCTCCAAGCGTTATAGCGCATGTGGTGGCCGTATTGGCGCATTCGTTACCCGCAACCAGGGCGTACTCGATGCAGCCATGAAGTTCGCACAGGCACGTCTCAGCCCGCCATCTTTCGCTCAGATACTGGGAGAGGCCGCGGTTGATCTGCCTGCAGATTATTTCGATGCGGTCCATGCCGAATATACCTCCCGCAGGGATCTGCTCGTAAAACGCCTTAAAGCTATTCCGGGCGTGCTATGCCCCTTACCGGGCGGAGCTTTCTATGCCATGGCAAAACTGCCTGTTGACGATAGCGAGAAATTCTGCCAGTGGCTGCTCGAAGGTTTTTCTCACAACGGCGCGACCGTTATGATGGCGCCTGCGGCAGGTTTTTATGCTACGCCCGGCAAGGGCCGCAATGAGGTACGTCTCGCATATGTGTTGAATAAGGACGACATAAACGCTGCGATGGATTGCCTGGAAGCCGCTTTGAAGGAGTATAAACCGTAACCGGGAGGCAATAACCCATAATTAATGGTGCATCACTTTACAGTATTGGAGTAAAGCGTAACTTTATGTGCATTCAGATATACTTATTGTGAAAATTTTATGCTGCAGAAGTTAGTAATAAAGAACTACGCCATTATCGATCACTTGTTGCTTGAACCCGATGCGCACCTGAATACCGTAACCGGTGAAACAGGCGCCGGTAAGAGCATTATACTTGGTGCGCTCTCGCTTATCCTGGGTGAGCGGGCCGACAGCTCCATCCTTATCAACAAAAACGAGAAGTCGGTAATAGAAGGTTATTTCGATGTCAGCAAAAATGAGTTGTTCAGAAATGCGCTCACCAATGCCGAACTGGATTACGACCCGCAATGTATCATCAGGCGCGAAATAGCCGTCAACGGTAAATCCCGTGCCTTTATCAATGATACACCGGTAACACTCAGTGTACTCAATAATCTCACATCATTACTTGTAGACCTACAGCAGCAATTCGGTCACCTGGCACTTGAGGATGATAATTTCCAGATGGAGGCGCTTGATGCCATCAGCAATACTACAGAGGCCGCAGAAGCATACCGACAATTATTTTACCGGCACAAAAAAATAAACCAGCAGCTTACAGAGCATAGAGAACGCCGCGCGCAATGGCAAAAAGAAGCAGACTACAAGCAATACCTGCTGGATGAATTATTACAGGCCGCGTTCCGCGAAAACGAGATAGAGCAGGCGGAGCAGCAATTAAAACAAATGGGCCATGCCGAGAACATCATCAGTGTTTTACAGGCAGGCCGTACCATGCTGGAAGAAGGCGAGCAGCCCTTGCTGAATGAGTTAAAGCGCGTGAGCCAGCAATTGCAAGGCATTGCAGAACTGATGCCTGGAATAAAGCCCTTGCAGGAGCGTGTACAATCTGTATGGGCCGAACTAAAAGACATTGCAGGCGAACTGGAAATTTAAGAAGGTAAAGTATCCCTCGACCCTGCCGTAATGGAAGAACTTCAGCAGCGCATCGACATCGGCTACAAATTGTTAAAGAAACATGCTGCCAAAACTACCGCAGAGTTGCTGGCTTGGCAGCATAAACTAACTGATGAATTAAAAGCCACCCTTGATGTCAATGAGGCCATCGAGCGCCTGGCACAGGAAGAGGGCGTGATCTTTAAAGAGCTGGTTGCAAAGGCGGAAACCCTTTCGGCACAGCGTAAAAAAACAATACCCTCATTCGTTGCAAAGATCAATGATCTGCTCACCCTGGTGGGCATGCCCAATGCGCGATTTGATACGCGTATTGAAAATACGGCCCCTTCCTCACACGGCGTAGACCACGTGCAGTTCCTGTTAGATGCCAACAAAAGCGGGCAGTTCCAGTTATTGCAAAAGGCTGCTTCGGGCGGAGAAATGAGTCGTATCATGCTTTGCATCAAATCACTTACTGCAAAGGCTTTACACCTGCCCACGCTCATATTTGACGAAGTAGATACCGGCATATCCGGCGAGGCCGCGCGGCAGGTAGCTATTTTATTACGCGATCTCTCCCAATATCACCAGGTTATCTGTATCACCCACCAGCCACAGGTGGCCGCCAAAGGATCGCAGCATTTCTATGTATACAAGGAACCGGATAAGAACGACCGACTATCCACAAAAGTAAAAGTATTGGTGCGTGACGAACGAATACTGGCCATCGCCCGTATGATTGGTGGTGAGCAACCCAGCGAGGCTGCCATTAGCAATGCAAGGGAACTGGTGTCGGCATCTTAGTTTGCCATAACACTTACGTCGTCACCTCATAATCACATCATCATGCTTGTCTATCTTGTTCACTGGAAAAGATAACCATGCACTGCCACCCGTTTTAAAGAACAGCGTATTTTTCACATCACCAGTCACTTCAGCCGGAATAGGAAATTTACCGCCGGTAAATGTGGTTAGCTCCAGCGTATCCTTTCTGTGAATATCATTTGGCAAAACAACCTGGGTCGTGTAGTCCCGTCCGCCACTTATTTTATGCGCTTTTGCCATGTTGCAGTTTAACCAGCCGTTTTCTCCTCGCCAAAAAAAGCTTTCCGGGCTCTTCGTCCCTTCCCAAACGATCACAAAATAATAATTTGTTTTGTGGGAAGCCCCCGGTATCCCGGGCACTGTTGTCTGCGTATAAGCTTCAACCAACTTAAAATAAGCCTTTTGTTTTGGGGCCTTCGTTTTCCCCTGCGCACACCCAGTTGTCATTATTGCTGCAATCAATAAAAATACTATCCGTTGCGTATACATATTCGTAAAAATAACAAAAAATAAGCTGGGCTTTTGTCCATTTCAAATGTCCTGTAAACCGTTACTAACTATTTGTTGCAAACCGTCGTCATAATGGTATAAAAAGTCAGCAGGTTAGCATTTTCGCCTTTTATTTCAAAAATTTCTAATGAACTATTTAATTATTAACAAAATATTATTAACTTTATTACCAACCTGATTGCACACCGTATCAAATTGTATATATGAAACTATTTACCCATATCCTTTTATCTATTTTTTTTCTTACAGCAATTTCTATTTCGGCAAAGGCAGTTACTGCGGGTTTTACCGCTGATGTCACATCAGGGTGTGCGCCACTGGTGGTACATTATACCAATACTTCTACCGGAGCCACCACTTATAAATGGGATCTTGGCAATGGTGTCAAGCCCACATCTACAGATGCGTCAACAAGTTATACGACACCAGGCACATATACTGTTACACTTGTCTCTACCGGCCCTGGCGGCAGTTCTACGTTCACAATGACCATCACGGTGTATCCGCCACCTATAGTAAGCTTCGTGGTCAGTGATTCATCTGTTTGTCCCGGCACGCCTATCTCTTTCACCAGTACCACAATAGGTGGAGTACCTGGGCCGATTGATTATATTTGGAGCTTTGGTGATGGCTTCTCCACTACCATTAGCAGTCCGGTGCATACATATACTGCCTCCGGCATGTACAATGTTACGCTCTCTGCTACCAATGCCTCTAACTGTGTGGCGTCGCTTACAAAGTCGTCTTATATCAATGTCTTTGTGCCCCCGGTTGCAGATTTCAGCGCTACGTCAACTACCTATTGCACAATTCCTGCTACCGTCGCCTTTTCTAACCTCACTACCGGTACACCAGGCTTCATTTATACCTGGACTTTCGGAGACGGCGCGTCGTCAACCGCAGCTGGTCCCAGCCATACCTATACTGCAAGCGGTACTTATACCGTAAAACTTGTTGCAACCGACGGTAACGGATGCATAGATAGCATCACAAAAACAGCGTTTATTTACGTGGGCGCCAGCATTGCCTCATTTACTTTCCCTGCTACGGCCTGTTACAATACCTCTGTCATGTTCCCCAATACCAGCACACCTCACATATCCAGTAGCTGGACTTTTGGTGACGGCCATACTTCTACCTCCGATACAGGATACAATACATATGGTGCGCCCGGCACCTATACTGTTACGCTCACCATTTTCGATGGCACTTGCTACAACAGTGCAGTGCATACCATAACTATCCTTCCTAAACCAACAGGTAGTTTCACCGTTACGCCAACCAACCCCTGCCCCGCCCCTGCTACAGAGAATTTTACAGCTACCGGACCCACAGGCGCCACTTTTACGTGGATGTTCGGTGACAAGA
>JABDCE010000047.1:0-549 GCA_013288285.1 Bacteroidota bacterium | reverse complement strand
CAGGTGCAGGTACGCCTACTTCACACACATATGCGGCAAGCGCCTCAGACACAATTAACCTGATCATTAAGGATGTTAGTGGCTGTACGGATACGGTCACCCAGGTATTCAACATATACAACCTGATAGTGGAAATGAACCATACTATCATCACCTCGGGTTGTGTGCCCCTTACAGTTAATTTTAGTTGCTTCGCTCATACTACCGTTCCTGATTCGATCACATTCCACCCTTACCCATTTGCTATTGCCGGATACGTCTGGACCTTCGGCGATGGATCGCCAACTTCCACGGGAGCTACACCTTCACACACATACACAGCTACCGGCACTTACACTGCTAAAGTGGTTGTAACAACTGTTAACGGCTGTAAAGACAGTGCGATTATCGTCATCAACGTGGGCAAAAAACCGGTTGCCTCTTTCACAGCAGCACCTACACATATCTGCGCCGACAGGAATGTAACGTTTTTTAACACGAGCACCGGAGCCTCCAGCTATAAGTGGTATTTCGGAGACGGGCAGACCAGTACGCTGCCTGATCCGGTAA
>JABDCE010000046.1 GCA_013288285.1 Bacteroidota bacterium | reverse complement strand
ATAAAAATTGTCTGAACTTGAATTCATGGAATTAAAAGAATTAGAGGAATTCCCATCGCAGAAAATACAGTCGGATGGTTGCGGTCATCAGCTAAGTTTGTTGAATTCCGGTCGTAGGCCGGCAGACTTGCAGAGACACGAGTCATCCTATCGGAAGACCCGCGCCACTGGAATATTTATTATTACTGTATAGAATGCAGGAGGGTGTGAAGTACAATATTTTCGTCTGAAAAATTAGTTATTAAAAATATATGAAAACTAAGTATCTTTAACTTACGACCAGATAAATATGACCTATGAAGCAAGTCTCTATCTTCCTTTTCTTCCTTTTGCTGGCAGGAAGTAGCGCAAAAGCCCAGAAAATATCTACTATAGCAGGTATTGGTATTTACTCAGGCATTGACAGCGGTGATGGCGGACCTGCTATTTATGCAAAACTTGCAGGGCCTGGTGGAATAGCATTAGACAGTAAGGGTAATATCTATGTAAGTGATGCCGGGGGCGGGGTGCGTAAAATAGACCGGTATGGGATCATCACCACCGCATTAACCATAGGAAATGGGCTAGGCATGATGATTGATGGTGGCGACAATATATATATATATATATGACAATACAAGTGCACTATTACGAAAAATAGATAAAACCGGTAAGATGGATACGTTAAGCGGAACGATGGCTTATACGGATGGCATGCCGGCAACTGATGCGGCTATATATGTAGAAGGCCTCACAACCGATGCAGCGGGAAATCTATACCTTGCAGACGACAACTATGTGCTGCAGTTAAATACCGCTGGTTTCCTCCATACCATTGCGGGTACTGGGACAGGTTCTCTTACCTATACAGGTGATGGCGGTCCCGCCACGGCTGCTATTGTAATTGGTGCCACCGGGATAGCCCTTGATGGTAGCGGTAATGTATTCTTTACCGATGAAGATTTTAACAGTATACATAAAGTAAATACAGCAGGCATTATCAGCACTATAGCCGGGAATAATATGTCAACAGGCGGCTATGGTGGTGATGGTGGGCCAGCCTCAGTATCGATACTGAATTATCCGGGGGGGGTGCATACCGATGCGACTGGAAATATATATGTATGCGATGATTATAACAACCGTGTACGGAAAATAAACAGCATCACTGGCAATATAAATACCATAATAGGAGACGGCAGGCCGGGCTATACCGGAGATGGCGGCCCTGCCACGGCAGCGGAGATATGGGAGTCGAGCACTGGCTCAGGAGGCAGTATGGCGATGGACTGCGCAGGGAATATATATATAACAGATGCTGTAGGCTGTACCGTACGCAAGGTGACGTATATACATACCCCACAGTATACAGGCGAGGGCAATAGCCTGACCGTATGCGAGAACACAGGAGGCACGCCTATAAACGGGCTGCTACAGGCAGTGGACTCAGGGATAGCAGAGCCGATAAACTGGAGCGTAACCACGGCCCCAGCGCATGGTAGTATAGGCGGGGCTACGTATAGCAGCACAACAACAGGCGGCATGATAACGCCCAGCGGGCTGACGTATACACCATCTACGGGGTATACAGGCAGTGACTCCTTCACCATAATGGTGGGGTACTGCAGCCAGGTATCTGATCTGAAGACGATCTATGTAACCGTGAATGCACTGCCACACCCTGTACTGCAAACGCCGTGCTGCTCTGTGCCGAATGTGTACAGCAGCTACCAATGGTATGCAGCAAGCGGCACTCCGCTTACCGGCGCGACCAGCGCCACTTGTGGTGGCTGTGGTATGGGAAGCTGGTATGTGGTGGTAGACTCGAACGGATGCAGCGGCACATCAGATATAGGCAAGGTGCTTGAGGGAATAAATAATGTAAATAACGAAAGCTATGATGTAAGCGTATACCCTAACCCTGCAACGAATGAACTGACAGTAACGAGCAATGGTATGATCAGCACTGTAACGGTGAGCAACCTTGTGGGGCAGCAGGTGTATACCCATGAATACCAGTTGAGTCAGGCTCATGTGGATATAAGCGGGCTGCCAGCGGGTGTTTACTTTGTAAAGGTGAACGGGGCAGTGGTGAGGAAGGTGGTGATTAATAAGTGAAAAGGGAGAAGTTAAAACCTAAAGTAGATAGTATTTAGTAGATAGTATAAAGTCGAAAGTATAAAGTCGAAAGTTGTGCGACAAATGTTTTCTTTAGAGTCCATCTGCGCGGTTGGAGACAGGCGTTGAAAACGCTGAACCACAGCATCCGCGTCGCAGAGGACGGACGAGGTAATAGGGCAACGGCAAGCGTGGCCCCTACATATGCTGAATAGAGATGCGGACCCTGAAATGTGCGACGCACCGGACGTTCAATAGCTGTACTAAGCCTGGATAACCCTCCTTTGCATAGGGCAACGGCAAGCGTCGGCCCTACCACGGCGGCAGGCAAAAAAAATATCGCGGGATGCGTATCTCTATGCGGCGGCTGTTGTAGCGGCCTTGTCGGTGGCGTTGCAATACGCACCAAACGTTCCTCAAATTATTTTTAGGTGATGAAAAAATGAGTGGTATAAAAAATCCGCTATTTATAATACATTTGTGGTAATGGTTAGTGAGTTGTTAACAGATAACAATCGGCCGTTTCTTAGACCCAACAATCCTTCAATAAAAAATCATTTTGTATGCATACACATATACTTATACAGGCGCAGGGCGTAAAGAAAAACATAGTGTTACCAAGGCTTTTTTCAGAAAAGGCGGGATGGGCGAAGCAGTTGTTATTAGTAATGGTATTATGCGGTGCATGGAGCGCTGCAAATGCTACGGCTTACATAACAGTAACGGGAGGAGATATAAATAATAAGGCAAACTGGTCGCCGGCGCCACCGGACTTTACCACCCAGGGCGATACCTGGAATATAACCCTGCCCATGACCACACCAGCGGGCTGGACGGTAGGCGGCAATGTGACCATAAGCTCCGGAGGATCAATAACCGATATGGGTAAGACGGTGACCTTCAACAGCCACTTTACCAATAATGTGGAAGGTGGCTATGTGGCCACGGGCACAGCTATATTCGGGAGCGAGTTTCCACAGGCAATAGGCGGAACTGCTACAACAACCTTTAACAACCTCTCCAGGACGAATAACGGGCTATCCTTTAACAGCAACTGTATCATCAAGGGTGACTTCAGCGGAAAGAGCTTTATTGTGGATGACGGACATACGATCTCGTATGGTGGTAATTTTTCAGTGACCACTGGCAATAATCTATTTACCGGAACGGCTATCATCAATGGCAAGAATGCACAAACAATTAACGGCAATCCTGACTTCAGCAATCTAACGATTGATAATGGAACAGGCGTGACTTTAAAATCTGATGAGAAGGTAACGGGTGATCTGACGCTGTCCAGCGGTACGCTGTTTGATGGCGGACATGCGGTTTTGGTGGCAAAGAACATAATGGGCAGCGGTAAGGAAAGCGGAGATGGCGGCATTACGCTTACGGGAACGGCAGTGACTATATCCGGCGCCAGCCTTGAAAACCTGACGCTAGACAATGCTACCGACTTTGCGCTGACAGGCAATACAGTGATCAGCGGGGCACTGACGTTCAAAGCTGGTACTCTTGTTATTGGCGGTAATACACTGACACTGACCGGAACTGTGGCGAGCATGAGCGGAAAGAAATACCTGACGGGAAGCGAGACAGCTAACCTGGTCATCAGCGCGGCACATGCTACCGGCACGCTGTTCTTCAACCAGGCTACGCCGGGCGTTACGAATAACCTGGCTACCCTGACCGTGAACGGCCATGAAGGCACTGCGACACTGGGTAATAAACTCTCCATAGGTCAAACATTTGCACTGACAGCGGGCACTATAGAAGACGGCGGAAATACGATCACCCTTATGGGGAACGTAACCGGGACTGGTACAGAAAGCGGCAGCGGCGGCATAGAGATGAAGGGCGAGGGAGGAACGATCTCCGGCGCGACAATAGGTAAACTGGAACTGAATAATACTGCAGGTTTCAGTCTGACGGGGAGCACTGTGATCAAGGATGCCCTCGTGGTTACGACAGGCGCTTTGTCTATAGGTGATAATACTCTTTACCTCCATGGTACTGTAGCTGGGATGAACGCCCAGAATTACCTGACGGGCGGCCCGACATCGAACCTGACGATAGGCAATAACGGCGCTACCGACCTGCTGTTCTTTGACCAGAACAACGATGGGGTGAGTAATAACATTGCCACACTGACCGTGAAAGGAAGCGGCTACAGCGTTGTAAAACTGGGCAATAAACTGGTATCGGGGAAGGCGATAGTATTGACGAAGGGCCAGTTGCAGCTCAATGACCAGCAACTGGAACTGAACGGTACATTTGCCGGAAGTGAGACTGACAATATACAGGGCAGCACACAGGCGAACCTGACGATCAATACAAAGGGAAAAACAGGGCCATATTATTTTGACGAGACTGCAAGCGGCAAAACAAACAATATAGCTACACTGGCCATCAACGGTGGCGGCGCAACTGTGACCCTTGGAAATGCGGTGAATGTTAGCGCGAACCTTGCCCTTGATTCGGGCGTGCTGGCTGATGGCGGCAACGCAGTAACGGTGACCGGTAATATAACAGGTACCGGCAGTGAAAGCGGCACCGGCGGCGTGCTGATGACCGGAGGATCGCCGAGTATATCTGACGCCCACCTGACTAACCTAACGATACACGTGGCGGCAATCGCCAGCCTGACCGGCAATCTGACCGTGGATAATGTACTGACCTTTGCAGGTGGAAAACTGAGCATTGGCGCCAATACACTGACCCTGAATGGCACTGTGGAAGGCATGAGCACAAAGAATTGCTTTGTGGGCAGCGAAAACTCCAGCCTGACCATAGGCGCAAAAGGCATGCTGGGCACGCTCTATTTTGACCAATCGGCGAAGGGCAGCAGCAATGCGCTGTCTGCACTGAACCTGCTCAATGAAACGTGCAGCGTAACCCACGCCAGTACCCTGGCGGTAGGCTCGCAGCATGAAACACATGGTAAGAAGCACAAAAGGAATTCCTGATAGTGGTACCTGGTCGCGTATTAAGTTTAATTGCAATCAGACCTGTTACATTTTTCAAAAAGCGAAGCCGCGGCTTCGCTTTTTGAATTTTTAGTTACATTTGCCTGCTCCAAAAAATACAATTATTATGAATGAGGAATTAGAGATGATAATTGACGATGTATCGGTACAGATGAAGAAGGCGATCAGCCACCTGGAAGTGGAACTGAGCAAGATACGTGCAGGCAAGGCGACGCCGGCAATAGTGGACGGCATACATGTGGACTACTACGGCAATGCAACGCCGATAAACCAGGTAGCCAATGTGACTATAGCTGACGCACGCACGATATCGATACAACCGTGGGAGCGCAATATGCTGCAAGCTATTGAAAGAGCGATAATAGCCTCAAACATAGGTCTGAACCCGCAGAACGACGGCAACTACATCAGGCTGTTCCTGCCACCACTGACCGAAGAACGCAGAAAGGAATTTGCGAAACGCGCATTTGGTGAGGGGGAACATGCGAAAGTGGCAGTGCGCAGCATACGCCGCGATAGCATAGAGGCCATAAAGAAACTACAGAAAGACGGACTGAGCGAAGATATAGCCAAGGACGCCGAAGCAACCGTGCAGGGGCATACCGATAAGTTCATAGCACTGATAGACCAGCACTGCAAGGATAAGGAGAAAGAGATAATGACGGTGTGACCCCTACCTGCTATGTGATAGGGCCAGATAGAAATTGCAAACGAGGAAGTCAATGAATGAGTTTCAGAAACAGGTATTGCTGCTTTTTTCCATCCCTATCTATGCGATCATTATTCCGCTGGAGATATTGCTGAGCAACTTCAGGCACCGGAAGTTCTATAGCTGGAAGGAGACCGTAGTGAACATATACCTGAACCTACTGAATGCCGGCATAGACCTGCTGCTGCGATTGTTCATTGCGTTCGCCCTGCTGAATTTCATTTACCAATATCATTTTGCGATTGAATGGAACCCTGTTGTTTATTGGGTGGTGTTGCTGTTTGGTGAAGATCTGCTCTTCTGGACGGAACACTATGTGGACCACAGCGTACGGCTGTTCTGGTCGGTACATGTGACCCATCACTCATCACCGGAGTATAATCTAACGACGGGATTCCGGTCGTCTGTGCTGATGCCGGTATACAAATACCTCTATTTCATTCCGCTGGTATTGCTGAACTTCCGGCCGATGGATATTGTATTCATGTACTCGGTGACACAGATATACGGCATACTGGTGCATACCCAGGCTGTAAAGAAACTACCGCGCTGGATAGAATATATATTCGTAACGCCATCGCACCACCGTGTGCACCATGCCAGCAATATCCCTTACCTGGACCGTAACATGGGGATGGTATTCATTTTCTGGGACCGGCTGTTCGGGACATTTACGGAAGAGATGCCGGAAGAAATACCGTATTATGGGCTAACGAAGCCGCTGGAAAAACCTTTTCACCCGGTGCATATAGTGACCCATGAGTGGCAGGCAATCAGTAAAGACCTGCGAAAGACCAACTCCCTGAAAACCAAGCTGGGCTACCTGTTCCGGCCACCGGGCTGGAGCCATGACGGCAGCTCGAAAACATCGAAGGAGCTGCAGAAGGGCTGGAAACCAGGCAATACTACCGGGCAGTAAAGAACATTGCGTACATTAGTTGTCTATGAAACAGTTGCTGATCTTAGTTTGTATCATTTGCTTATTCGTGTGTTGCGGGCATAAACATACCTGCAACAATACGAATGCGATTTTCAGCCAGCACTCGTTTGACGACAACGAGTATAAACTGGAACTGATGCGGCAACTGGGTATGCGCGACCCAGCCAGCATACACTACTATGCCGACAAGTACATAGAGCGGGCACACAAACCATTTATGATCGTAGATGTGCAGGGCGACAGCCTGTGCGCGAAAATGATCGTAGACATAAAAAACGAGAACAAGCTACCCGATTATAAAACCGCACGCGGCCTCAGCTACTCCGGGGCAGAGATAACCGGCTTCCAATATGCTGTGGACAGTGCCTACGGAAGCTGCAATTTTATTTTTGAGGAAGGGAAACTGGTGAAGTAAATTACAATCCGCCCATCTGCAGTACCTTCTTATATTCATCGGCTTTTACCGCTCCTACCGACAGGCGGGACAGTCGCACGAGGTCCATATCAGCCAATGCCTTTTCTGCCTTGATAGCTGCCAGCCCTACCGGCTTTGGCAGCGCCTTCAGGGGCTTCAGTTCCACCACTACCCAGTTAGGATCATCAGTGGTGGGGTCCTGGTAGGCGGTCTTTGCTACTTCAGCTATGCCTACTATTTCCAGGCCCTCGTTGCTGTGATAAAAGAATACGTGGTCACCCTTGGCCATGGCCCTGAGGTTGTTGCGGGCGGCATAGTTGCGGACGCCGTCCCAGAACGTCTTTTTTTCTTTAACGAATTGGTCCCAACTGTATTTGGACGGTTCTGATTTTACGAGCCAGTAGTTCATGAAAAGTATGAGCGGTGTATTATTTAATAACTTCTATTGCATAAGCAGTCTGCGGCACTGCACCAACCATATTGCACAACACACAATTCTGCATCGTCTGTACAGCAGGTATGACCCTGAAATTGAACGTATCCCTTACCTCACTACTCAGAAACTGGCAGGAATTCTGCACCCGAAACACATGGCGAAGAACAGGCTTATCGGGATTATTGCCATTGACCCAACTGGTCTCACCTAAATAGTTGGGGCCAACCGTCTGCACGGCAATACTACCACAAACACTCACGATAACCACACCTCTGTATATGGTTGTGTCTGTGGAGGAAGAACTTTTTTTACATCCCTGTGCGGCAATGCAGGAAACGATAGCCAGAATAAGAATAAGGTTTTTCATGTCTGTATTTTTAATAAAGTTACTTATCTCTCATTAATAAATAATCGGCCAGCTCAAATAATGGTTCTTTTCTTTTTGACGGTATAGCTACCTCGTCCAAACAATTGAATGCCAGCGTAGAATAGTGAGCCACGGCTTCGCGGCATTGAATATCGGCGCCGGTTTGTGTGTAGAGCGACAGCATTTCCTGCACTTTTGTGTCGGTACCCCCATGCAGTAACTCTTCTATGCTGCGCCTTTGGGCTGTGTCAGCATTTTCGAGGGCTTTTATCAGCAGGTAGGTTTTTTTGTTGGCCTTTATATCGCCGCCATTCTGCTTACCCAGTTTGTCTGTATCGCCAAAAGCATCGAGGTAGTCATCCTGCAACTGAAATGCGATGCCCATGTTCTTACCGAAGGCATAGAGCTTATTAGCATTATCGCCAAAGGCGCCACTGACCATAGCGCCCATCTTGAGGCTGCAAGCCAGCAAAACAGAGGTCTTCAATGTGATCATGTGGATGTACTCATCAATGCTCACATTGCTGCGGCGCTCGAAATCCATATCCAGTTGCTGGCCCTCACATATCTCGATGGCGGTTTTGCTGAATAACTGAATGACCTGTGGCATGGCTTTAGTGATCTTTCCCAACTCAGAATAGGCATATATACACATCACATCGCCGCAGAGTATGCCGGCTGTAAGTCCGTATTTATCATGGAGCGTGGGCTGTCCGCGCCTGAGCGGGGCCTTGTCCATTATATCGTCGTGTATGAGCGTATAATTATGGAGCAACTCAATACCCATGGCGGCATGCCAAGCATCGTTACTTATTTCGTCAAACAACTGGTTGGCCATCAGGCAGAGGACGGGACGAATACGCTTGCCCCCTAAGGCCATAAAGTAACGGCAGGGGTCGTACAATGTTCCGGGTGCATCAGGAAAGGGTAATGAGGCGCTAAAACGGTCTTCGAAAGACTTAGCCAGATCTGTAAACGAATGCATCTATCTCTTTTTGTATTTTGTTTGTTTTGGTTTACCACTGCCGCCACGGGCACCTTTACTGTTCTTTGCAGGCCTGCTATCGCGGGACTTGCCGCCGCCGGGAGGCTTTGTTCTCTTCTGACCGCCGGGCACCTCCATTATGGCATAATCTATCTGTCTCTTTTCCAGGTTGGCCGACACTACACGTACGCGAACTTTGTCGCCCATGGCAAAACGCATACCTGTGCTCCACCCTACGAGCGCATACTCGCTTTCCTTGTATTCGAAATCATCGAACTCCGAAAGGCCGGATATGGAGACCATGCCCTCACATTTATGATCTACTGTTTCTGCCCAGAAGCCGTAGGTAGACACCCCACTGATCACCGCATCAAAATCCTCGCCCACGTAAGCCTGCATAAATTCCACCTGCTTATACTTGTTGGCGGCGCGCTCTGTTTCCATAGCACGGCGCTCCTGGTCGGAGCAATGACGGCATTGCATCTCCAGGTGCTTTATGGGATGGATGTTATTTTCCACGCACTGCTGTAAAATGCGGTGCACCAACACATCGGGGTAACGGCGGATAGGCGACGTAAAATGGCAGTAGTGTTCAAACCCAAGCCCGTAGTGGCCAATGTTATCTGTAGTATATACTGCCTTTGACATAGTGCGTATACCCAACTGCTCCAGCACCTGCTGCTCGGGCTTGCCTTTTACGGCCTCCAGCATGGCATTAAAAGACTTAGCAATGGTATGCGGCGTAGCCATATCGAACTTAACACCGAAACGCCCTGCGAACAAAGTGAATACTTTCAGCTTGTCTTCATCGGGTACATCATGTACACGATACGGGAACGGCACCGGTTCACCCTTGAGCTTTATACCACCTACATATTCCGCTATGGTGCGGTTGGCCAGCAGCATCAGCTCTTCTATGAGCTGGTGTGCTTCCTTGCTTTCCTTTACTACTATACCTATCGGGCGGCCAGTATCGTCTAACTGGAAACGCACCTCGGTAGATGAGAAATTAATAGCGCCGTTCTTAAAACGACCTGCGCGTAGTGTCTTCGCTATTTCGTTGAGTGTATGGATCTCTTTAGCATGATCGCCATCCTTGCCCTCTATGATCTCCTGCACTTCCTCGTAAGCAAACCTGCGGTTGGAGTGTATCACTGTTTTGCCGATCCAATGCTCTTTTACCTTTCCTTGTTTGTTGATGTGAAATATGGCTGAGAAGGTATACTTGTCTTCATGTGGCCGCAGAGAGCATAACTCATTTGATAAACGCTCCGGCAGCATAGGCGACACACGGTCAGGGAGGTATACACTGGTGGCCCTGCGATAGGCTTCTTTGTCTAACTCTGAATCAGGCTGTATATAATGACTTACATCAGCTATGTGCACACCTACCTCGTAATAACCATCCTTCAATTCTTTGAACGAGACCGCATCGTCAAAATCCTTAGCATCAACGGGATCGATAGTGATGGTCAGCGTATCGCGCATATCCCTGCGTTTCTTTACCTCGTGCTTATCCACCCCTTCAGGGTAGCGGGCAGCATCTTCCAGCACATCATCGGGGAAGGTAAGCGGGAAACCATTTTCCACCAGCAGGCCCAGCATCGCTATCTCATTGACGGATTCATGTGTAAGTATGCTGACTATCTCCCCCACCGGGTTCTTTGTATCTTCAGTCCACACTACTATACGCCCCATGGCATTGTCGCCATCTTTGGCGCCGTTGAGTAAATGCAAGGGTATGAATATGTCCACCGGCATCTTATCGCTGTCCGGGATAAGGAATGCAAAATTGGGATGCACCTGTACCTTGCCGGCGAATTCGGATTGCTTGCGGCGTACTACCTCTATGATCTTTCCTTTCTGGCGTTTATTGTTATCGTTATAACCTCTTACTTCTACTTTTACTTCATCACCATTGAGAGCGGTAGACATTTCATTCCGCTCTATCATTATATCATTGTCCTGTCCTGCTACTACTACGAAGCCCATGCCTCCGCGTGTTACTTCCAGCTTACCGGTATAGGTCTTCTTTCCTGCATCCGGGTTACTACTCTTTCTTTTACTGTTTCCTGGCATTTATATTATTTAATAAGACAAAGGTAGGCTGAATAATGTTAATAGGACGATAAGTGCCATTGTAACAGCAATGAAATTAGCGGAAAAGCAAATTTGTAGTACCTTAGTTTCTGATGCCGGTAAGACGCTATCAAAAGAATAACACCAAAATCTGATCAGATGGTTTTAACAACTGTAAAAGCAAAGGCCGGTTGGCTATTTTCAATCCTCCTGGTATGCACGCTTGCCGTATCAGGGCAGCAAAAGCCTGTTGCGCCATCTTTGACACCACTGCAATCGCCGGACAATGGCATGCAATCTGAAATAGAACAACTGGACAATTATGTAAAAACGCATAAGGCAGCCGTAGAACAACTACAGAAATTCACGGATGAATACACGGCCCGTAACGATGCCCACCGGACTACGGGAAGCATGCCCGATACTACCTGTGTCATTACCATCCCGGTGGTATTCCATGTCTTTCACCCTGATGGAAGCGCGGGTGTACCGCTGAGCCAGATCAACTTTGCAATGAACGACCTGAATGTAAATTACGCAGGTGCAGATGTTGACTTTACTACAGTGAATCCTGCCTTTGCTGCTGTGAAATCCTATACAAAATTCAGGTGGAAGCTGGCCCAGGTAGATCCTAAAGGCAACCCCACAACGGGTGTAGAATACTACCAGGATAAACAATCGGGCTTTGGTAATGGCACGGGCTACGACCGTGAAATAAGGACCTGCGCATGGGACAACCTTAAGTATTTCAACATCTATGTGATGAACGACCTGTATTGTAATAATGTAACCAACAACTCAGGTGTGTGCTGGTACCCGGATATTTCGATGAGCGACTCTGAGACATCGAGAGAGGTATATAACTATGTATACCTGGGATCAGGCGGCTCGTCTTACGGCTACCTGGAATTTAATGAAACATTCAGCCACGAAGCAGGCCACTGGCTGAACCTGATACACACGTTTGACGGACTATCTTGCAGCGGACCCGGCGACTATGTTGTCGATACGCCGCCAACCGATAGTGCTGCCGCAGGCTGCAACGCGATACGCTGCGGCGGGCTGATAAACGGCGAAAACTACATGGACTACAATAATACCTGCCTCAAAAACTTCACCATAGGCCAGAATACACGCATGGAAGCAGCATCGCTGGACCCCAGCCGTTTCCCGATATGGCAATATGATAACCTGGTGGCTACCGGCCTCCTGAGCCCAACAACCACTAACCCATGTGTGACCGCCACCAAGTTCTTTGCCTTCAGCAAGACGACGCTGACAGAAGATGATGTGAATGATGGCAGCATAGAAACACCGCCCGTGGTAATTTATGCATGTTCCGGAGTACAGTTTGCGAAGTCAGGTGCAACATTAGTTGCCGGGACCGACTATACACTGGTAAATGTACCCGCGGGGCTCGCTGCTACTATAGTAACAGCGGCTGACGGCCTAAGCGCAACGCTGACACTGAGCGGCAAAGCGACCAGCCATGCTGCCAGCAATTCTATAGCTAACATGACACTGACCTTTAATAATGCAGCTATAACAGGCGGTGGAGCGTCTACCATCACCAACTACACCAAAACATTCCTGGTAAATTTTAAAGACCCGTGGTCTTATTCATGCGATGCGCCGAACATGACCACAACTGCGGTATCTACATGGAATGCCGTAGAAACGATAGGGCCTATCCCCCGATTCTATGGATTGCTGTATAGTGCCGGCAGTTATCTGCTGGAGAACTATGGCAGAGCTATCATTACCACAGGCTCTACCAGCGATAATGTTATGTTTCTGCCGGCTGGCACGAACGTTGGCCCCGCAAGTACCTGGCGGGCAGGCGGCAGTGAGGGTGTGCTCTACTCTACCTCTTACTCCAGCCTTGACAACAGCACGGGATATGTGGGTTTCAGGATGGAAGCTGCGCTCAACACTTACTACTACGGATGGATGAAAATATCTGTTTCTTCAGCTACCGGCGTTACCCTGCTGGAATACCAGTACTGCAACAAACCCAATACAGCCGTGGTAACAGGATCTGTATGTGGTGTGCCGCTGAGCATACAGGAGCAGCAGGAACAAAACATAGTTGTTTATCCGAACCCAAGCGCGGGCGAAATACATATAGGGAATATGAGCACGGACAACCATATTGTGGTCTATGATATAGCCGGGAGGACATTGATAAATACTACTACCCCCGACCGGAATGTAAATATGGACCTGAGATCACACGGGCTGACAGACGGTGTGTATATCATTAAAATTACATCCGGTGACCAAACCACTGTAAAACGCGTGGTTTTAACACAATAAGTACCAATCAGGCCAATTTAGAAAAGAATAAGTTTGGTACTTCACTTTACAACGTGTACATTTGCACCCCACAGCGCGAGATAGAGCAGCGGTAGCTCGTCGGGCTCATAACCCGAAGGTCACAGGTTCGATCCCTGTTCTCGCTACACCGCAGAAAGCCAATCATTAATTTGATTGGCTTTTTTAATGTGAAACACTCCCCAATTTCTTCGCTTGATCCAATTTTTGTAAGTACGGGGATTAGGCACTATATGGCTATATTTGTATAGTTTGTAGGTTCAAATTGCAAAACATGGGTTTAAAATATCAAAAAGAAATAAAAGCGGCGATTAAGTACTTTTGGACTACCAGGAGCCAACAAATTGAGAAGCAAGTACAAGGAGAGGTGCATGATCAAGGAAATAGGGGCGCTGTTACAGGAGGAAAACAATTAGATGGGTTTATTATACTATTAAGAAAAATAGCTTTAGATAATGGGGTTCCAGAACAGTGTATTTTCATCAAAGGAAATAATTTACCTGGATTCTTTAGACCCACAAAAGATTGGGATTTCATCATCATTTCTCCGAAGAAACATCTCATTGCAGCCATTGAATTAAAATCCCAAGTAGGGTCATTTGGGAACAATTTTAACAATAGGACTGAAGAAGCTTTAGGAAGTGCTGTTGATATATGGACCGCTTATCGGGAAAATGCTTTTCCTAATCAACAACCACCTTGGGTGGGTTATATTATGATAGTTGAGAAATCAAAAGCGTCTATGTCTCCGGTGCGGGTAAGTGAAACCCATTTTAAACCATTCAAAGAGTTTTTGAATGCTTCATACCTCGACCGATATAAAATGTTTTGCCAAAAACTCATGCTTGAAAGGCATTATTCGGCTACTGCTGTTATTTGGACTTCCTCAGATTTGTTATTTGGTGATTTATCGGACGAGATATCACTTCATACATACATAAACACGTTCGCAGGTTTTTTAAAAGGAAAGGCTGAGGACTTCAAAATATGATATACGGAACGAGAGCAAACGGGAAATTGCATGGTTCTGTTTTTACAAGAATAGAAGTTGTAGAAACAATGCTGGAGTTAGTTCAGTATTCCTCGCATAAAAACCTGTCTAATATAACTGTTGTCGATCCATCGGCAGGAGAAGGCGTGTTCTTAATAGCGGTTCTTGAAAGACTTTATAGGTCAGCAAAAAAGTTTGACTTTGCATTCTACCCCTATGTGCTAAGCAATATTCTTGCGTATGAGATTGACCCAAACAAATGCCAAATACTTCTAGATAATGTTTGTGATTTTTTTATTGAAAAGGGCGAAAATTTTAAAAGAGAAGATTTAGCAAAAATTGTTCTTTGCGAGGATTTCTTAAAGTCTAGGGTTAAGGCAGATTTAATCGTAGGCAACCCCCCTTATGTGCGACATGAAAAAATACCTGAACGGGAAAAAGAATATTATAAGCAGTATTTTAGAACATTTAATTTTAGAAGTGACCTGTATATTTGTTTCTATGAAAAAGGATTAACATCTCTCAAAAATGGTGGACAACTATGTCTAATATGCTCCAATCGCTGGCTAAAAAATCAGTACGGGAAAGGGTTAAGGAAATTAGTTGCAGATTGTTATTTATTTCCGCTGATTTTGAACTTAGAGAATATGAGTGCCTTTGAAGAGGAGGTGACCGCCTATCCTGCAATAACTTTGATGAAAAATGAAAAACCCGAAAGCTTTTCTTCGACAAGATTAATTGATTTTTCTTCGTTATCATTCAATGATTTCAAAGGCAATTCATTAAATGAATACCATGAGTTTACAGAAATATTTGTCTCTGAAAATGGTGTTTTAGATACAAATGGCATTCAATGTCAAGAATCGGACTTATACAAAATTGAAGAGCAAGGATTTAAAATTGGGATTGGAGTTGCTACTGGAGCAGATGCAATCTTTATTTCACGGAATTTCTTAGATACCATAGAAAGGGAGGTGCTTATCCCAATCATATCATCCAAAGATTTGAAAAATGGGAAAGTTAATTGGGTAGGAAACTTTTTGATTAATCCTTTTTTAAACAACACTTCCACTCTAATTAATCTAGATAAATACCCGAGATTAAAGAAATACTTCCACGAAAACAAAGACAGACTATCGGCGAGGCACACAGCGAGGAAAACTCAAGAAAAGTGGTACAAAACAATCGACAGAGTTTATCCAAAGCTTACAAAAGAACCTAAATTGCTATTGCCGGATTTTGGAACTAAACAGCAGGTTTTTCTAGATACTGGTAATTTTTATCCTCACCACAATCTTTACTATATTACCGGTAAAAGCATAGAAGAGTTACAGATTTTGGGAGCAATCTTAATGTCGGAATTAGTTACGATGCAACTACATTTAGTAGGGAATAAAATGAATGGTGGATATATTAGGTGGCAATCACAAAACCTCAGAAAATTAAATATACCTCATGTAAACTCTTTTTCCTCGATAGAAAAGAAGAAACTTGAGAGTGCCTTCAATGTCGGCGATGTAGAATTAATAAATGAAATTGTAAACAATAGAAACAAGAAAGCTAAGCGTTTGCCAATTAGTAACGGATTGCTTTTTCATATTTGATTATATGAAGCCATACATTTAATGAACATTTTTTGTCTGTAAAATTACATTCGCAGTTTTGTTGAAACCCTATAAATTTCAATTAAATCATCCCATATCTGGTTCGACATTTCCCCTGTCGAGCCTACACCAACCCACCAGTTCACCTGGTGGATTTTTTGTTTAAGGTGACTACTTTTTCGCTTAATTTTGTATCTCAAGTATTAGCTTATGAAAGCGATCGATGTAAAAGCTATAGGTAACTATAATATCAGCGTGTCTTTTGATGATGGGGTACGTGGAGTAGTAGATCTAAGCTACCTAATACAGAAAGGTATTTTTAGGGAATTAAGTGACCCTTCGTTGTTTGCAAAAGTATATACCACCGGTGAGGCAATTGCCTGGAGTGATGAACTTGAAATAGATGCATTAAACATTTACGCCAAAATAGTGAACAAGCCTCCTGCAGAAGTGGCCGAAAAATATTTTACACATCCTACAGATTAGTACCAACTTGCCGTAAGGCAGTATCTTTGTAAAAATACCTGATCATGAAAAGGATGAGTGTAGGCGAATCTAAAAGCCATCTTGCAAAACAACCACTAAGTCTCCCGAAAAGAATCGAAGAAGAAAAATAGGCATCCTTACAGGCAATGGAAAAATAAAATTCGCTAGTGACTTTAAGATGACAGCAGAGGAATTTTTGAACATCTGACATACCTACTCACCAGCAACCCTGACCCGGCACTTTCCTTAATCCTTTTACAACAGAGCCTAAGCTTTGAAAAAAATCTCAGAAATATTTGCGTAACTCATAAGTTACCTATATATTTGCGTAACTTAAAAGTTACTCATTTATGAAAGATAACATTTCGCACTCGCTATTCGTCCCGCAACAACCTGATGAGGTTTGGGAATACCTGACCAGGCCGGACCTGATGGAGCTCTGGTTGATGAAAAATGATTTCGAACCGGTAGTAGGGCGACAGTTCCGCTTCATGACTAATCCCATACCGAAGTTCGACTTTGACGGTATTACTTATTGCACCGTACTGGAAGTAGACCCCTGCAAAAAACTTTCCTACTCATGGAAGTCTGGCCCGGGTGACGGCCTTATAACTGTTGACTCTTTAGTCACCTGGACACTGACTCCGAAAGACGGAGGCACCGAACTGCTGCTGGAACATACCGGGTTCAAAGAAGCCAGGCACTTTGCCATATTCTCGGCGCTTGATGGAGGCTGGTTCAGCAACATAAAAAAGATCGCTCAACTTTTAAACGACACACCACATGGCGCAACCAATGCCTGACGCATTCCAGGTGATAGCTGACCCGAGCCGGCGGCAAATGCTGCACCTGCTATCAAAGGACAGTATGACCATTAACAGCCTTGCCGAAAACTTTGACATGAGCCGGCCTGCGGTATCAAAGCACGTAAAAATTTTGTACGGTGCAGGATTTATAGACATACAGGATATAGGCAGAGAGCGGTACTGTACCCTGAAAAAAGACGGCTTTAACCAGCTACAGGAATGGATCAACTACTTCGACAATTTCTGGGGTGCGAAACTCAAAAAGCTGGAATTCATTCTTAACCAAAAAACAAAAAACTAAACAATGGAACAGCAAAATTATCACAGCACCATCACAACAAATGTTACACCGCATCAGGCTTATACAAGCATAGCCCGTGTAGATGCATGGTGGGCCAAAAACTTTAATGGCAGCGCCCTACACGAGGGCGACATATTCTCCGTGAGGTTTGGAGAAACAACGGTAACATTCAGCATCAGCGAAGCCATACCCGATAAAAAGACAGTATGGCATGTAACAGATTGCTACCTGCCCTGGCTCAAAAACAAAACCGAATGGACCAATACCAGCATTGTATGGGAATTAAAATCAGAGGGAAACACTACACAGATAGACATGACCCATGTAGGCCTTACGCCTGAAGTGGAATGCTATGAATCGTGTAACAAAGGATGGAACGAACATATTAACGACAGCCTGCGGCAACTACTGACAGACGGCACAGGAAATCCTACTTAAATAACAGAGAAATGAAGCGGCAGTCACTCTGCCGCTTCATTTGTTTAAATTACCGTTTATACCTAATCAATAACTTAGCATACAATTTTGCGGCAAGCTTCAACGTTTCAGGGCTGGTGTGCATAGAGAGCGCGCCACTGATCTGCCGGAGCGCACCACTATCATCCTGATAATGATGATACATTGCATGGGCCATCCAGGCATAGTAAACCGAGAAATTCTTTTTTGCCTTCAGCATTATCTCTTTCCGTTTTTCCTCGGGCAGGTAACCCTCTATGATGCTCATTACCTTCTTGATGTCCTTTATATTCTGCCCCGACGCAAGCGACTGCCCGGTAATGTTGTTGTTGTGCACCCTGTAGCAAGCCAGGTATTTAGGAGAGTGTGCCACCTCGTAGCTAGCGGCTATGCGCGCCCACATCTCCCAGTCTTCACCATATTTCACAGCATAGAAGCCACCCAGTTGTTCATAAGTGGTACGCCTCACTACCATTGCCGGTGGCTGTATGCGCTGCTTGGCTGCTATATACAATAACCAGTCTTTTAATATTCCCCTCCTTGTCAGCAAGCGTTCATCGGCATACATACCCTTGCTGTTCACGTCTACATAGTAGTAGTCGGTAAACGCTGCGCCTACCTCTGGAAAGAGTTTGTACAACTTTTCTATCTCCCGGTAAAAGCCATCTTTTAAAAAATCATCGCCATGCAGAATGTGTACCAGGTGACCGCGTGACCTGTTGATACAACTTTCAAAATTGCGCAGACTGCCCATGTTCTTCTCCTTGCGATAATAGCCGATACGGCCTTTGCCCACACTCTGCACTATAGCCCCTACATCAGCATCGGTGCTGCAATCGTCTATCACTTCTATCTGCATTTTTTTGGCACCCATATCCTGCATGAGCACACTGGTGAGGCATTTCTCCAGGTAACCACTGCAATTATATACCGGTATCATTATAGAGAACAGCGGCCTGTCGCGGTCATCGGCGGCAAGAGGTGCAATATATGGTGGTTCAGATGGTATCCTTTCAAGCATAAGCCATATACTCAGGTCATGATTTGTTGAACGATAGGTTTACGGGAAAGCCGGGACGCACATAGCCATTCCATCCCTTATATCCCGGCGACTGCTGCACCTCAAATGACAGGCAGGCATCGAAACTCCATACCTTCTTGTCTTTTCCCTTTATAAAATCGAATGAGATGTAATAGACGCCCTGGTTCAAAAAGCCCGCGGGTATGGTACATACCGCACTAATAAGGCCTTCGCCCCTCTTGTAACCTTCTGAGTGCATATCTGCCACGCATATCCACGACCAGTCGTAAATGTGTACGCCTACCATGTACTCGCTGTCCCCATCGGGAAACTGCCAGTATTCACAAGCTATCGTCAAAGGCGTTTCTGCATCAATGATCTTTTTACCCACCGCCTCTACCGACACCTGCTTTATCCGTACCTCATCATTGCCCGGCGCCTCACCGGGTTTATCGAATTGCTGTGACAGATACTGCATCTTTTCGCGCTGCAAGTAGTTCCCGATCACTTTTGCAGGTGCACCGTCTTCAATAATATAACCATCGTACAGACACATGAGCCTGCCGCACAGATCGCGGATGGCCTGCATATTGTGGCTCACGAAGAGCACAGTTTTATTTTCCTGTTGCGTGACGCTGCGCATCTTTTGCAGGCACCTTATCTGAAAATCCGTATCCCCCACAGCCAGCGCCTCATCAACAATAAGTATATCATGGTCGAGGTGGGCGGCGACAGAAAAAGCCAGCCGCACATACATGCCACTTGAATATCGTTTCACCGGGGTATCAATAAAGCGCTCGATGCCGGAAAAATCAACTATCTCATCAAATTTCCGCAGTATCTCTTTTTTCTTCATCCCCAGTATATGGCCGTTCAGGAATATATTCTCACGCCCTGTAAGCTCGGGGTGAAAACCGGTACCCACCTCCAGCAAACTCGCCAGCCTGCCGATGCCCTTGATATTACCGGTGGTGGGCTGCGTGATGTGGGAGAGTATCTTCATGAGGGTAGACTTACCCGCGCCGTTGCGGCCAATAAACCCAACCGCTTCACCCTGGTTGATGGTAAAATTAATATCGCGTAATGCCCATAGTTCGTTTGCCGCAGGTATAGCGCTATCCTGTAAAGCCCCCTTTCGCCTGAAGGCTGCGGCAATATCCTGCTTCAACGATCCCGAATTAAGAATACCCAGCCGGTATCTTTTCGAAACGTTTTCCACCTTTATTACCGGTCCGGGCATAAGCATTTATATTGTATCCATCACTTTTAGTTCCTTCTGCCTGAACAGCACCAACCCTGCCATTAGTACCGATACAGACGTAACCGCGCTAACCGCGATATATGCAAAGTGTAATGTACCTGTCTGAAAGAATAATGTGCGGAAGGTTTCTATCATAGGCGTCAAAGGATTGAGCCAGAATATCATTCTGTAATGCTCCGGCACAATGGACGCGGGGTAAAACACCGGCGTCACAAACATGAACAACCGCAACAGGAACGACATGATGTGCTCCACATCGCGGTAGCGGGCCACATACACACTGGTGATGAGGCCTATACCCAGCGCGAAGGCCATGATCTGCATGAACAGTAATGGCGTAAGCAGCACCTGCCAGCTCATTACAAACCTGCCGGATACGCACATAAATATGATATAGGCCAGCAAAAAAAGTCCGAACTGAATGGCAAACCGCACTGTATGGTTGAGCGCCATACTGAAGGGCACCACCAATCGAGGGAAGTACACCTTGTTGTAGATATGCGCATTGTGAATAAACGAGTACATAGCACCCGACAGGCAGTCTGAAAAGTAGGCCCATAGTATACTGCCTGACATGTAGAAGAACACCGGCGGCGTATTGTCTGTAGATACTTTCACGATCTTGTTGAAGACCAGGAAATAAAATAAGGTAGTGAGCAGCGGCTGCAAAACGATCCAGGATACACCTATTACCGACTGATGATAAGCGGCCAGCAGTTCCCGCCTGTAAAAGCTGACAATAATATCTTTGTAATGAACAAGCTCGCGCAGCCCCAACTGGTACCACTTATGGCTGGTAGATATTTCCCACTCCCAGTTTGGCTCATTGTTCATATTGCTAAGATACTGCACAGTTACTGATTTGCTATCGTTTTGTCTATATAGTCCAAAACGGCGCTGTCTTTGCTGATATCGAACTTCCTGGCAAACAAATAGCCGCCTTGCATCAGCAATGGCGCGTCGGCAATGGTAAGCAATTTAGGGCTGGCTTCTTTTTCACTCCAGTCCACGTACCGTACGTTCTCATTGGTAATGGCATTGCGGTATGACGAGTTATAGAGGATCGATTGAAAGACCATCTCGTCGGGGGCCCACATATACCTGAACAGGCGCACGATCTTTTTATTTTCTTTCAGGAATCTCAGTATGTATTCTGCGCACTCCGCAGGTATAGTGAACCATTGCGAGTGGCCGGTGGGCACAAACCCCTCCGGGAACACGCGCGGTTTTATCCTGCGGGCGATCCTTTCGGCAGTATATTTCCCCTTTATTTTAATGCCGGCAAAATAATACTGCTTCAACCTCAGGTCATGCCCGGCATCTTTATTCCATTCGGGAAAAACATTGATAAATACGTTACCGGTATTGCCAGCAAGGAATTTATGTATCTCAGTGGCCGGCTTCAGCGGATAGTCTTGTCCGCTCAGCAGATTGATGAAATCATACCGTATCCCCGACCCTAATATTTGCCTGAACCCGCTCAGGGTGGCCTGCACTATGCTATACCCTCCCCAGTATACCCTCACCCGCTCCTGCACCAGGTACACATTTGGCAGCGCAGTAAGCGGCAGGAAGGGCTCTATAGGCACTTTACGATCCACATGTATATATATATCCGCATCCTCATGGTACAGGGCTGTGACCAGTCTCTTTACTTGTTCAGGATTAACGTGACAAAGCACCAGGTGCGCTAATTTCATTAGTGGGTTGTATACAGCGGAGCGCTGAAGTTTTCAATTACCAAGTGATGGTAAAAGTAAATAAAATGTATAAAACCAACCAGCCGTCAGCGTTTACTTTTTAGGTATGCGCTTCAGCGTCTCCTGCAGGTAAGACCAGAATTTCTGTACAGAGCTGATCTGCACCCGCTCATCAGGAGAGTGCGCTCCATAAATATTTGGCCCGAAAGAGATCATCTGCACATCGGGATAATTTTTCCCGAGAATACCACATTCAAGTCCGGCATGTACCGCATCAACACGGGCCGGAGCTTTGAACATTTCTTCATACAGCTTGCTCATCAGTTGTACCACAGCAGCGTCCGGGTGCGGCTGCCAGCCGGGATAACCACCGCTGCATACCACAGATGCATCCATCAGTTCAAATGTGCTGCTGATCGCATTGGCAAGGTCGCCCTTCTCCGTATCTACCGAACTGCGGGTCAGACATTGAAAGCTGTAGCTACCATCTTTGACCACTACCCGCGCCAGGTTGTTAGAGCTTTGTACCAGCCCTTTGATCTCAGGGCTCATACGATATATACCGTTGGGGCAGGCATACAGAGCACGCAATAGTTTCTTCTGGAAGCCGGTAGTCATAACCTGAGCAGGCATATCCGCAGCTACAGCAGTTACTGAAAGATCAGGGTCGGTTGCCTTAAATTCCGACTTCAGGATATCACCTATTGCCACGATTGCTTCCTTGACTGCTGCAACCTGCTCCTCAGCCATCACCACTACGGCCACTGACTCACGCGGTATAGCGTTTCGCAGGCTGCCACCGTTTATCTCTGCTACCCTAATGTTATGGTCTTTGGTAAGGCCCAGCAATATGCGGTTCATCAGCTTATTGGCATTACCCCTGCCCAAATGAATGTCGCCGCCCGAGTGCCCGCCCGTGAGGCCCTTCACAGAGATCGACAATGCAGCCCCGCTATTTACTCCTTCATAACTGTAGCTGCCGGTAGCCGTAATATCTACCCCACCCGCGCAGCCTATGGTCAGTTCGTTATCTTCCTCAGTATCCAGGTTCAGCAATATTTTCCCATCCAGCATACCGCCTTTCAGCGAGATAGCGCCAGTCATCCCCGTTTCTTCGTCTATGGTAAACAACGCTTCAATAGCCGGGTGCGGAATAT
>JABDCE010000045.1:23089-23304 GCA_013288285.1 Bacteroidota bacterium | reverse complement strand
GTGATACTGGTGGTGTTTGTGGCGGTGGAGTCGTCGTTCTTTGTAGCCAATGCGGTGAAAATAGTAAAACGGCTGTTCTTCTTAGTGTTTGAGATAGGGCTGATCTTTACGATGTATGTATGGTACCGGGCGCGGAAGATCACGAACCGTTTCCTGACATTCGGGAATATGAAAGAATACCTGCCTCTGCTGGATGACCTAAGCAAGGACCAGAC
>JABDCE010000045.1:22653-23079 GCA_013288285.1 Bacteroidota bacterium | reverse complement strand
GACCAGACGGTGACGAAGTTTGCGACACATGCCATATACCTGACCAAGGCCAATAATACCTTCCAGATAGAGGACAGGATCATTCACTCGATATTCAGCCGGAAACCCAAGCGGGCAGATATATACTGGTTTGTGCACGTGGAGCGGACAGATGAGCCGTATACCATGGAATACACGGTGGAAGAGCTGAAGAAAGATAAGGTGATACGCATAGAGTTCAGACTGGGATTCCGTGTGCAGCCCCGCATCAATCTAATGATGCGGAAAGTGGTGAAGGAAATGGTAATGAACAAGGAACTGGAGATCAGAAGCCCATATCCATCTCTGAGCAAGCATAACCTGGCGGCAGACTTCGTATTCGTGATACTGGAAACGTTCCTTTCTACAGACAATGAGTTTAAATTCACCGATGGCGTGATACTGAAC
>JABDCE010000045.1:0-22643 GCA_013288285.1 Bacteroidota bacterium | reverse complement strand
AAAACCTGTCTTTGTCGGACGCGAAGTCGTTTGGGCTGGATACGCGCGAGACGCTGACGGAAAAGATACCGATGGTGGTATCGCCATTCTCGAAGATGGAGTTGAAGCGAACCTATTTCAAGATATACGAATAGCGTTACCAATATTGTAGAAGTAGCCTTATTTTTACCACTGACCAGCTCAACAGCCCATGCTATCCGTAACATACTTCTACAGGGAACCGAGGAAAACGGGGGTGTCGATAGAGGGTATCTTCGGCCTGGTGAAGGAAGACCTGAAGAGTGAGGTGGAGATAAAAGAGTTTTATTGCGACGCGACACTGTCGCGCCTGCAAAATACGGTACGGGCATCGAAAGCCGCAGGCGGGATAAACCATATAACGGGCGATGTGAATTTCCTGGCGATGGGTATGAAAGGGAAGAAAAACATCCTGACTATACACGACCTGGGGCACTATGATACGCTGAAAAAAAGGAGTGCTATACAGCATTTCATATACCAGTTGCTCTGGTTTAAATATCCACTGAAGTATATAGATATAGTGACGGTGGTATCGGAATTCACGAAGAGCAAGCTGATGGAATATTTCCATTTTCCTGAAGACCGAATAAGGGTGATACATGACCCAGTGAAGCCATTGTTTAAGTATGCGGTGAAAGAGGCGCTGAATAAGCCTGTGCGAGTACTGATGATGGGGACGGGGAAGCATAAGAACTTGCGGAACCTAGTAGAGGCAGCGAAAGGCACGGGGCTACACCTGGATATAATTGGGTGGCCCGATGCTGAAGAGCTTGCGTTGCTGAAAGCGTATAGTATATCGCACATAGTGAGCAACGGGCTGACGGATGATGAAGTGTACCAAAAATATGTGGACTGTGACATCATGTTCAATGCGTCTTTTTATGAGGGGTTTGGGATGCCGATCATAGAGGCGCAGTCGGTGGGTAGGCCGGTAGTGACGAGCAATATAGGAGCGATGAAGGAAGTGGGCGGCGGCTCTGCCACCTTGGTGGACCCGCATAAGCCGGAAGAGATACGGGCAGCCATTATGAAGCTGGTGAATGACCGGGAGTACTATGATCAACTGGTGGCGTTGGGCAGGAAAAACGCTAACAACTACCGGCACGATGTGATAGCCCGGCAATACCTGGAAGTATATAAAGAACTAAGCAACAACAGATAAATTGAAACCAGTAAAGAACATCATATACCTATATTCTGAAGTGATGCCCTACGCTATAGCGGTGATGCGCGCGCTGGTGAAAGAGTATGGCGTAGCGGTGGATTGTATTTGCTGGGACCATAATAAGAGAACACCGTTTGTGCCGGTGGATGAGGAAGGAATAACTTTTCATAAACGTTCGGAATTTGATGAGACGGCAATTATGAAATTCATTGCTGCCCGTAAACCGGGTATTATGTATGTGACGGGGCGGATGGATAAATTGTACATGAAGGCGGCGGTGCGTTTTTTGCCTACATGCGCTATAGTGACGGGATGCGACAACCAATGGAATAATACGCCCAAGCAAATGCTGGCGGCGATGCTGAGTCCGTGGCTGTACAAAAAATACTTTGAATACTTCTGGGTGCCGGGTAAGCGGCAGCATGAGTTTGCGGAGAAGATGGGCTACCCGGAGCGTAAGATAATACCCCACCTGCTGACGGCAGATACGGCTGTATTTGGAGGTGTGCGGGACAAGAACCTGCCTGTGAAAAAAGCTAAGTACCCCCATACGATGGTGTATGCAGGGCGGTTTGCGAAAGAGAAGGGTGTGGATATACTGATGGAAGCTTTCACGGCGGCTATACAGGAGACGGGGAGCGACTGGGAACTGCTGCTGGTAGGGGCGGGAGATATGCCGGTGGCAACGGCACCATTCATAAAAGTGAGTCCGTTTATGCAGGGGGGTGAGCTGGCAGCCAGCAGTAAGGACTGGGGGGTGTTTTGCCTGCCCAGCACTTATGAGCCGTGGGGCGTGGTAATACATGAGTTTGCTATGGCCGGGATGCCGATCATCTGTTCTGACGCGGTGGGGGCGGCAGATGACCTGGTGGTGAATAATAGCAGCGGCTTTATCTTCAAGAGCGGAGATGTGGGTGGGCTGAAGAAAGCGATAGTGGCCGCGATGAGCAAGAGCGATACGGAACTGCTGGCCATGGGCGAGCGGGGGTATGAGCTGTCGAAGGTGCAAAGCCCGGCAATAGCGGCACGGAGCCTGATGAGCATAGTGGAACAAAAATAAAGGCATGGTACTGATAGACGCGTTATATATAAATAAGGGAGGTGGCGCGGTGCTGCTACAGTACCTTATTGAAACCATAATGGCCCATGACCGAAAAGACGATTTCTTTTTTCTGCTGGACCCGCGTTTTGAGAAGCCGGCGGTGCTGGCCAGTAACTATACGGTGGTGAATAATAAGATGAGCGACCGGATAAAATTTTACAAGCAACATAAGAACGATTATAAGAAAGTGTTTTGCTTTGCGAATACACCGCCGCCGGTGAAGCTGGCTGTGCCGGTGTATACGTACCTCCATAACCAGAAACTACTGGAGGCACCCAGGAAGAAACTGAACCGGAAATACTGGAAGATATACCTGAAATACCTGGCTGTAAAACTGTACAATAAGCATACGGACTACTATATAGTACAGACCCCGCATATGGTAGCCGAGCTTACGGGACTGGGGCTGAAGGACAAGGCGCATTGCCTGATGCTGCCGTTTTATGACGACCGAAAGTACAAGGTAGCGCATCCACCTTTCAGCCAGCGGGTGAAAGATGAATTTGTGTTTATCAGCAACCCTTCGCCGCAGAAGAACTACCCTACGTTATTTGATGCCTGGGAACACCTGCTGGGGAAAGGATATACACCGAAGCTGCATGTGACCATAGATGATACTGCACCGCAACTGATAGCGAGGATGGACGCGCTTGTGACCAAGGGCGCCCGTATCACCAACCATGTGTATGTGGAGCCGAGGGAGCTTTATTTTAACTGCCCGTTTCTTATTTTCCCTTCGGTGGTGGAGAGTTTTGGGCTGCCACTGATAGAGGCGGTGGACAGTGGGATGAAGATACTGGCATCGGACCTGGCTTATGTGCATGATGTGGTGGTGCCGAGTGCTACCTTCCAGCCATTAGATAAGACTTCTATAGCCGATGCGGTGATAAAGGCGCTGGAAACCGAGCTGCCTTTTCCTAAACTGGTGACAAAGAATGAGATAGATAGGTTGGTTAGCTTGCTGGCTGACTAAAAATGAAGTTAATAGTTAACCTCAATCATTCGTTAACTAACCGATAATAATTACATTTGCATATTGAAAAAAACAAATGAATGATAGATATTAACATATTTATCATAGTTTTTCTATTTTAAGCACACACATTGAAACAAATCATTCAGTCTTTTAAGACGGGAGAAACTATACTGGAGGAAGTGCCTGCGCCGGTGGTAAAGCGCGGGTATGTACTGATCAAAACCACACGCAGCCTTGTATCGTTAGGGACAGAGCGGATGCTGGTGGAGTTTGGTAAGGCGAATATGCTACAGAAAGCCATGCAGCAGCCGGACAGGGTGAAGCAGGTGCTGGGCAAGATAAAGACAGATGGTATAAAGCCGACACTAACAGCGGTATTTAATAAACTGGAACAGCCACTGGCTTTGGGGTATTGCAATGTGGGCACAGTGGTAGCCGTGGGCGAAGGTGTGGAAGGATTTGCGATAGGGGACAGGGTGGCATCGAACGGGCACCATGCAGAATATGTGTGTATACCGAAGAACCTTATTGCGAACATACCTGCTAATGTGACCGATGAAGAGGCTGCGTTTACGGTAATAGGTTCGATAGGGCTGCAGGGGATACGGCTGTGTGATCCTCAACTAGGAGAAACCATAGTGGTGGTGGGCCTGGGGCTGATAGGACTGATAACTGCTGAACTGCTGCTGGCAAACGGATGCAGGGTGATAGGGGTAGACCCAGACGCAAACAAAGCGGAGATAGCAAGAAAGAAAGGTATAATAACTATAAATCCGGGTGAAAGTGATAGTGTGAAGTTTGTGATGGATATGACGGATAAGGTGGGCGCGGATGGGGTGATCATTACGGCATCTGCCAAATCGAACGACCTAATAGCTGACGCGGCGAAGATGAGCCGCAAGCGCGGGCGCATCATATTAGTAGGGGTAGTGGGGCTGGATATAAGCCGGGCAGATTTTTACGAGAAGGAACTAACTTTCCAGGTGTCGTGCTCATACGGGCCGGGGCGGTATGATGATAATTATGAAAAGGGCGGGGTAGATTATCCGTTGCCGTTTGTGAGGTGGACCGAGCAGCGCAACTTCAAAGCTGTGCTGCAAATGATGAGTGCAGGCAAGCTGGACGTGAAATCACTAATCACGGAGCGGATACGGCTGAATGACTTCGATAAGATATATTCGAACATCAGTAACCAGGAGTCGATAGCCTCTATACTGGAATACCCGGATCAGGCGGACGCATCTGCGACCGTTGTGATAAACGATGGGAAATTTGCCGCGGGTAACGGTGGTATCGGAATCATAGGCGCGGGTAACTTTACGAGTATGACCATGCTGCCGATACTGGGAGATATAGGTGCGCCGTTGTACTCTATAGCCAGCGCAGCAGGTGTTACGGGCACAGCACTGGCAAAAAAGTATAAGATAGGTAAGAGCACAACTGATTACAAAAGCATACTCAACGACCTTGCAGTGGACCTGGTGGTGATCACTACCCGCCATAACCAGCATGCACATATGGTAGTGGAAGCGCTACAGGCAGGGAAGCATGTGTTTGTGGAGAAGCCACTGGCGCTGAACCGGGAGGAACTTGACGATATTCTGAAAGTATATAATGGCAGCAAGACGCTGACCGTGGGATTTAACAGGCGGTTCTCGCCGCATATGCAAAAGGTGAAGCAGGTGGCAGGCGATGCCCCTATGAATGTAATAGCTACGATGAATGCCGGGCATATTCCTGCCAATGTATGGGTACATGACATGAAGACTGGCGGCGGGCGGATAGTAGGTGAGGCCTGTCACTATATGGACCTGATCACCTTCCTGACGGGGAGCAAGATAAAATCTGTGTGTATGAATGCGATGGGTTTGAACCCGCAAGTGAATACGGACAGCGCATCGATATTGTTGCAGTATGAAAATGGCAGTACCGGTGTGATCAATTATTTTGCGAATGGGTCAAAGGCCTATTCCAAGGAGCGGATAGAAGTATATACGCAGGAGCGGACAATAATCACTGATAACTTCACGGAGACGGAAGGGTTTGGGACAAAGAACTTATCGAAGCTGAAAACGAATATGGACAAGGGGCATACTGCGCAGTTCAAACTGCTGGTGGAGCGCGTGAAGCAGGGCGGCAAGTCGTTGATACCAATTGACGAGATAGTGAATACTACGCTGGCGAGTTTTGCAGCATTAGAGAGTTTGCAGAAAAGGGAGTGGGTGAACGTGGCCTCGTGAGCATAAAATGAATAAAAATTCCGCGATCAATTTGAGCGGACAACAGTAACGAATAATGTTAATAGACATCATAGCAGGGGCAAGGCCGAATTTCATTAAGATAGCGCCGATAATAGACGCGATAGAACAACGACGCCATCAGGGAGCGGCGATGGAATACCGTCTTGTGCATACAGGGCAGCACTATGATAAGAAAATGAGCGGCGATTTTTTTGACCAGCTGGGTATACCTGCACCTCATCATAACCTGGAGGCAGGATCTGGTACGCAGGCGGAACAGACAGGAAAGATAATGGTAGGGTATGAACGGCTGCTGATGGAAAAAGCTTGTGATCTGTGCATAGTGGTAGGGGATGTGACATCGACGATGGCGTGCTCTATTGCCGCTAAGAAAATGAACAATATAAAGGTGGCGCATGTAGAGGGTGGTATACGCTCTGGAGACATGACCATGCCCGAAGAGATAAACAGGATGGTAACGGATGCCATAACCGACTATTTCTTTACTACATCGGAAGTGGCGAATACTAATCTAAGGAGCGCAGGTGTTAAGGATGACCGGATATTCTTTGTAGGGAATACTATGATAGATACGCTGTATAAACAAATGCCCCGCCTGCAGCAGCCGGAAATATGGGCTAAGTGTGGTCTGAAAGCGAAGGAATATATAATAATGACGCTGCATCGTCCGGCTAATGTGGATAGCAAGGAAAAGCTTAATGAACTGGTAACAGAGATCGTCCGGGTATCGCAGGGGATGCCGATTATCTTTCCCGTGCATCCACGCACGATGAAGATGCTGGAGGCAACCGGTATAAAGGCCGCAAACCTACATGTGACGGAGCCTTTGGGTTACCTGGAGTTTAACTACTTAGTGAAACACGCAAAAGCGGTGATCACAGATTCGGGAGGGATAACGGAGGAAGCAACTGTAATGGGCGTACCTTGTATGACCTTGCGGGATAGTACGGAGCGCCCGGAGACCTGCACAACCGGCACCAATGAATTACTTGGCACCGACCCGAATAATATAGCGCCGGCGTTTGAAAAGTTATTTGCGGGAAAATGGAAGCAAGGTGGAATACCGGAAATGTGGGATGGGAAAACAGCACAGCGTATTGTGGAACATATAGTAACGATATTTGGAGTGCATAATTAATTTATGATGACCAGCGACCGTTTGGCGGAAATCGACGTAATAGTAACCACACTACTCCATATAGGAGAGCGGGTAGTGGAGGTGTCGCGCGATAACATCATGACCCGGATATGGGATCATGAAGGCTCCCCGCTGCAGGTGACGACCGCTGAATACCTGGGAAAAAAGATAACGGAAATAAAAAGCGACAGCATCATAGCAAAATGTAGCGACCGTATAGCTGCCGGATTCCGTACAGGAGAAAACTCGTACCTGGAGTATACTACCTCAATAGACAATCAGCCCGTTACTTATGGTGTGCGGGTGCTTACCTGTCACCCAGACAAAAACTTCCTGTTTGTGGTGATAGAATTTCTTCCAATGAGGAAGACAGGAGTTATTGAGGATAAGTGGAAGCTGGCGCTTGATGCGGCCGGCGACGGAGTATGGGATACCAACCTTGAAACGGGACGTATCTCTTTCTCTGAAAAGTGGCGGGAGATGTTTGGTTATGAGGCTGCGGAAGTGTCGTCGATAGCGCAATGGACGGGAAAAGTTCATCCTGATGACCGAGTGTTGGCACAGAAAAATATGCAGGATTACCTGGCCGGGAAAAAAGCACATTACGATATAGAGGTAAGGTACCTGTGTAAAGATGGTACTTACAAATGGATACTGAGCCGTGGTATCATTATATCGAGATCAGCCGACGGGAAACCTAACCGGTTCATAGGCACACATACGGATATCAATGAACGTAAGCAGGAGGAGGAAAGATATGCCGGTACGGCACAGTTGCTGGCAAAGCTGATCAATAATCTGCAGACCAGTATAATGGTGACGGATGAGAACTGTAAAATAGTTTTTGTGAACGAGAAGTTTCAAGAGATGTTCCTGAAGGATGAAAATGTGGAGCCGCTGCATGGTATGGATATGAAGCGCAACCTCGAAACGAGGAAGCGGGCGTATAAGGATCCTGAGAAATTCCTTCAAAAGACAATAGCTATATTCGACAGGAAAGAAATAGTGCTGAATGAAGAATGGGAACTGATAGACGGACGCGTTCTGAGCCGTGATTACATACCACTTTCGCTGGGAGCGAATAGTAAGGGAGGAATATGGAAATTCAGAGATATTACCGATCAGAAGAACGTGGACAAACGTTTGAAAGACCAGCGTAATTTTTACGAGCGTATACTCAATGCCATTCCAGCGGACATAGCTGTATTCGACGCGGAACACCGATACCTGTTTGTGAACAAAAATGCGTTTAAAAATGATGAGCTGCGGGAATGGATGATAGGGAAGACGGACGAAGATTATGCGCGGCATAGCAACCGGCCTGCTTCATTTGTGGAAAAAAGGTTTGCGCTTTATGATGGTGCGGTGAACAGCGGTAAGGAGGTGAGGTTTATAGAAAAACTAATCAATAAGGAAGGGAAAACAGGGCATCACCTGCGCCTGGTAAGGCCGGTATTTAAGGAAGACGGGAAGTTTGAATTCCTGATGGCTTACGGATTGGAGATAACAGACCTGATAGTGGCGCAGAATAGCCTGCAGACGAGTATTGAGACGTTCTCCAGCGCATTTGATCATTCGGGGATCGGGATGGCACTACTGGATACAGATGGCGCGTGGCTTAACGCAAACAAAGTGTTGTGTGACCTTACAGGGTATTCGAAAGATGAACTGGTGCAACGTAGCTACCACGACATTACCTACCCTGAAGATGATATGCTGGACAGGCCGCTCATTGATAAACTACTGAACAAAGAAATAAAAACATATACCGTAGAGAAGCGGTACGTAACCAGGGAGAAAAAGGTGGTGCTGGTGCAGCTTACAGTTTCGCTGGTGTGGAATAATGATGATACCCCGAAATTCTTTATTGCACAGGTGGTGGATATTACCAAGAAGAAGGAGCTTGAAGATGAGATCATCAGGAAAAACGCGGACCTGGAGACTACCAAGTTGAGCCTGATTAACAAGATATCTCAGCTGGAGGAACTGAGTCATATCATTGCTCATAACCTAAGGGGGCCGGCAGGTAACGTAAAGATGTTTGCCGAAGTGCTTGCCGCCAAACAAAACGGGCAGGCTGCCGCTGAGAATTCACTAAGTAATGCTTTTACGCAGTCGGAGGTAATAGAATTGATCAATGAAAGCAGCAATGCGCTGATGGACTGCCTGGCCACGCTGATGAAGATAACGGAAATAAAGCTAAATAAGGAGATAGCATACGATAGCTGCGACATGACCGATATAATAAATGGCATCAAGAGCCAGCTATATGGGGTCATCTATGAAAAGCAGGCTACGATAAGGTGTGAGCTGGAGGTGGCGAAGGTAGAGTACCCTAAAGCGTATCTGGAAAATATACTGTATAATTTTGTCAGTAATGCCCTGAAATACAGCAAACCCGATGTGCGTCCTGATATAACTATATCGACTGCCATGAAAGGAGATAGAGTACAGGTGATCGTGAAGGACAACGGACTGGGCATCAACCTAAGGGAATACAGAGATAAGATATTTAAACTGAACCAGGTGTTCCATACCGGTTTCGACAGTAAGGGCGTAGGCCTATATATTACAAAGACACAGGTGGATTCACTGGGTGGAAAGATAGCAGTGGAAAGTGAACCCGGCGAAGGGTCGGAATTTACGGTAACGCTCTGATAAAAATGAATGGCAGGAACAATAGGTAAAATAATAAACCTGGCCGGCAACATGGGATGGCGGTATATGGCCTTCAGGGCCCGCTACGAAGTGATGCGGAGAACGGGGATACTGAAAAGAAAATTTCCTGTTAGCCCTCCCTATAAACAATACATTACTCTTGAGGCCTGGAAATCGAAAAACGCGCAATTTTTCTTTGATTCGAAGGGGTCATTAACTATACCACGCGAGCCACAGGCTGAACTGAAAGCGACTATAGATAATATAAAGGCAGGGAAGCTGCTGCTGTTCAATAGCATACATACAGACCTTGGGGCCAATTATGATTGGGTGACAAATCCCGATTCCGGCTACCGATATGATGTGCATAAACACTGGACGGAGATAGCCGACTACTCTAAGGAGGCCGGCGACATAAAATTTGTTTGGGAGAAATCAAGGTTTTCATACCTCTATGACATTATCCGTTACGACTATCATTTTAATGATGACTGTGGCGCATTTGTGTTTGCAGATATACAGTCATGGATCAAAGCAAACCCAATAAACCAGGGCCCTAACTACCGCTGTAGCCAGGAGATGTCGCTGCGGGTAATGAACTGGTTGTTCGCGCTGCATTATTACAGCAATTCACCATCGCTGACGGCAGATGTATTCAATGAAATGCAGCAAGTGATCTACTGGCATGTGCACCATGTGTATACCAACATTGACTTCTCCAGAATAGCAGTACGCAACAACCATGCGATAACTGAAACATTGCTGCTGTACCTGGCTGGCTTGTATTTTCCTGCAATGCCGGGAGCTGATAAATGGAAGCGTGATGGAAAGAGGTGGTTTGAAGAAGAGATAGCCTACCAAATTTATGAAGATGGCACCTTTCTCCAGTTCTCGATGAACTATCACCGGGTAGCGGTGCAATTACTGACCTGGGGTATAGTATTATCTGAAAAGAACGGGGAGAGATTTAGTGATGCGGTTTATGACAGAGCCAAGAAGTCGGTGGTGTTTCTGAGAACGTGCATGGTAGATGAACACGGCTGGTTACCCAACTATGGCGGCAATGATGGTGCACTGTTCTTTAAATTGAGCAGCAGCTACTACCGCGACTACCGGCCACAAATAAACGCGCTGGGTAAGGCGATAGGCATGGATGCCGTGATGGAAGGTGCAGGTGAAGATGTAGCATGGTATGGACTACCGAAGATAGGAAAAAAGTGGCTGCCCGCAGACGGAACACATAGTTTCACTAAGGGAGGGTATTATGTGATACGTGAGCCGGAAACGCTTACATTCATTAGATGCGGCGGCTATAAAGACCGTCCCGCTCAGGCTGATAATCTGCACTTAGACATCTGGTATAAAGGGGAGAATATTTTGCCGGACGCAGGCAGTTATAAATACAATACGGACGAACAGACCATGCGGTACTTTAACGGTACAGCGGCCCATAATACGGTAATGCTGGATGATAAAGACCAGATGCTGAAGGGCACCCACTTCATCTGGTTTTACTGGACTCAATGCAGGGAGACGACACTGACCGAGGATCCTGTTAATTATTATTTTTCTGGCTCAATAAATGCGTTCACCTATATTAAAAAGGGGATCGTTCATAAACGGAAGGTAGTGAAACGTAGGAGTGTAGCGCAGTGGGAGGTCATTGATGAGGTGGTACATGTACCGAAGGGGATAAACATGAGGCAGCTATGGCATTTTCCTGTAGAGTTGGCCAGCAAGGTATCTATGGTGTCGAAGGGAACTGATGGCGAAGAGTTGAAAGGCATAGCCGGAGAAGGATGGATATCTTCTTTATATGGAAAAAAAGAGAAGACAAAAGAGTGTTATTTTAGCACGGAGAAAACATCTATCACTACCGTAATAAAGGTTGACCGGGACTCATGAACATATTATTGATCCACCAGTATTTTTTAGAGGAAAATGATCCCGGAGGTTCCAGGTGGAATGAGTTTACGCGGGTATGGACAGAGCAAGGACATACGGTAACCGTACTGGGCGGCATGATGCACTATAACGGCAAGGAAAAAATTGCTGAGTATAAGGGCCGGCATTTTGTAAAGAAGCAACAGGGGAATGTAACTGTGTGGCGGTGCCATGTATCGGAAGCGTATAACAAGCATTTTATTGGCAGGCTGTGGGGATATTTTTCTTTTATGTTCTCGTCGTTGTATGCAGGCCTGTTTAAAGCAAAAGGAAAATTTGATGTTGTTATAGTTACTTCACCACCGTTATTTGTAGGTGCGAGCGGATACCTGATCTCCCGGCTGAGGGGCATGCCGTTTGTTTTTGAGGTGCGCGATCTGTGGCCGGAATCAGCAATAGATACCGGTGTGCTGACCAACAAGTTAGTCATTAAGCTGGCTTACTGGGTGGAAGGTTTTATTTATAAACGCGCAAAACTGATCAATGTGCTTACCCCGGCTTTTTATGCAGCGCTAAGAGATAAGAAGCGCATACCGGAAAGCAAGCTGATACAAATATCTAATGCGGCAGATTTCAGCCTGTCGGAAAAACTGCTGCGCGAATTTGACAGAACCGCATTCAGGAAAGAGCATGACCTTACGGGGCGGTTTGTTATTACCTATGTAGGGGCACATGGTGTGGCGAACCACCTGGAGCAGTTGCTGGATGCGGGAGACGCACTGGCCGATACGAATGTGCTGTTCCTGCTGATAGGGCAGGGTATGGAGAAGGACAGGCTAATGAAACTTGCTGAGAAAAGGAAGGTGAATAATGTACGATTCCTGGACGCGGTGCCCAAGGCAGAAGTATTCCGGTATATTCTTGCAACTGAAATGGGCGCGTCTGTACTGAAGAAAGTGGATACCTTTAAGACGGTATACTCCAACAAAACATTTGACTACATGTCTTGCAAGAAGCCGATACTGATGGCGATAGACGGTGTGTCGCGGGAACTAGTGGAAGCCGCAGGAGCTGGGTGCTATGTGGAACCTGAGAATGCCAGTGAATATGACCGTGTGATTCGTGGCTACCTTGATGATCCTCAACGGCTGGAACGAGAAGGGGAAAACGGTTACAGGTATGCAAAAGAAAACTTTGACCGGGAAGTGCTGGCAAAGAAGTACGTGGACTACATCAGTAAAATAGTGAAACGGAAATAATGGGTAACGGTGCGGCATCGATATACGTGAATTTTGTGAAGCCTGCAGAGGACTTTGTGATCGCTTTGCTGGCGTTCGCGATATTGTTGCCTGTATTTATCATAGTGGTTATTTTGCTGGCCATTGCCAATTCGGGTAAGGCGTTTTTTGTGCAGCGCAGGCCAGGTAAGGGCGGTAAAATATTCAAGGTCATTAAGTTCAAGACCATGAATGACCGGAAAGACCAGGGTGGGCAACTGTTGCCGGATGCGGTGCGGCTGACGGCGCTGGGGAAGTTTGTGCGGAAAACATCGATGGATGAGATACCGCAACTGCTGAATGTGATAAAGGGAGACATGAGCCTGGTAGGCCCGCGCCCATTGCTGGAAGAATACCTGCCATTGTATAATGCCACCCAGATGAAACGACATGATGTGCGCCCCGGTATTACTGGCTGGGCACAGGTGAACGGGAGGAATGCAATCAGTTGGGAGCAGAAGTTTGGTTACGATGTGTGGTATGTAAATAATATTAGTTTTGCATTGGACGTTAAGATACTCCTGCTTACGGTGAGAAATGTATTGCGGTCGGAAGGGATCAGTTCGGGGACATCTGCAACTATGGAGAAATTTACGGGGAATTAATTTTTTAAGTGCCTGGTTTGCTCTGTGGTTTTGCGACGCTGCATAAGTATCTTTGTTTCAATCAGACATTAACTTTTTTGAATTCGCATTATGATCGTATACGGGGCCAGCGGACACGGCAAAGTAATCATAGAGATACTGGAAAGTATCCAGGAGCCGGTAATAGAAATATGGGACGACGCAGATAAAGCGCCGATATGGGAATACCCGGTAAAGAAGCCGGTGTATGCTGGTGTGCCAGTGAGCGACCGAATGGTAATCAGTATAGGCGCGAATGCAACCCGGAAGAAAGTGGCTGAGCGTGTAGGTCGTACGGTGACTTTTGGTACAGCGATACATGCAAATGCGTTTATTTCCGGGAGGGCCTCCGTGGGTGCAGGAACAGTAGTAATGGCGGGAGTGACCGTAAATGCGGATAGTAAAATAGGAAGACATTGTATCATTAACACCAGTGCTTCTATAGACCATGATTGTGTACTGGAAGACTATGTGCATATATCGCCCAATGCTACGCTGAGCGGTGATGTGCAGGTAGGGGAGGGTACGCATATAGGGTCAGGGGCGGCGGTAATACAGGGAATAAAGATAGGTAAGTGGTGCACAATAGGTGCAGGCGCAGTGGTAATAAGGGATATACCGGACCATGCAGTAGCGGTAGGTAACCCGGCAAGGATCATTAAAACAAAAGGACAGGAATAATGAAACCTAAGATATGGATGTCATCGCCACACATGGGCGGCACGGAGCAAGGCTATGTAAAAGAGGCTTTTGATACGAACTGGATAGCGCCGCTGGGGCCTAATGTGAACTGGTTTGAGCAAGATGTAGAACTATTTCTGAATGACAATATTCATGTGGCTGCGCTTAGTTCCGGTACGGCAGGGTTGCACCTGGGGCTGGTATTGCTGGGTGTGAAAGCAGGCGATGAAGTGATCTGCCAGAGTATGACATTTTCTGCAACGGCTAACCCCATAGCTTATGTGGGCGCCACGCCGGTATTTGTGGATAGTGAAAAGGATACGTGGAATATGTCGCCGGAGATATTGGAAGCGGCTATAAAAGAACGGATAGCTAAGGGTAAGAAGCCTAAGGCGATCATACCCGTGCACCTGTACGGTATGCCGGCAAAAATGAATGAGATAACTGCGATCGCCAAACGGTATGAGATACCTGTGCTGGAAGATGCCGCGGAGGCATTGGGGTCATCTATTGATGGTAAGAGGTGCGGTACATTTGGCGATATTGGCGTTCTGTCTTTTAACGGGAATAAGATCATAACCACATCGGGTGGTGGGGCATTGGTGTCGCATGATGCCGGCCTTGTGAAAGATGCGCGGTTCCTGTCGACTCAGGCACGTGATGAAGCGCCGCATTACCAGCATTCTAAAATAGGCTATAACTACCGTATGAGTAATATCTGCGCGGGGATAGGGCGCGGACAGATGGAAGTGCTGGCCGACCGGATAAAGCAGCGTAGGGCTATTTATGATCAGTATTATAAAAAGCTAAGTGGTAAAAAGGGGATCTATTTCATGGATGAGCCTGCCGGGTACTTCAGCAACCGGTGGCTGACAACGCTGCTTATCCATCCTGATGAAGCGGGTTTTAGCAGGGAGGATCTGCGCCTGGCCCTTGAAAAAGAAAATATAGAATCGCGCCCGCTGTGGAAGCCCATGCACATGCAACCGGTATTTGCCGGCAGTGCTTTTTATGGCGATGGCACTTCTGAAAAACTATTCGAGAACGGGCTTTGCCTGCCATCGGGGTCGAACCTTACGGACGTCGATATGGCGCGGATATTTGAGGCCATAGACGGGATATTGAATTGATTTTATAATTTAGCTGATGGAGGCTGTTTCAGCCGGTAACTATTGTTCATGAGCATACCTGCGGAAAAACAAGAGCGGTTTCATTTTTTAGATGGGTTGAGGGGTATTGCCGCTTTGATGATCGTTTTTCACCATTCTTTTACTTCAAACATTGCGGCGATATTCCGACACATGAACCTACCCGCAGTGGCGTATTACTTTTCTTATTTCACACAATCAGGAGTAGAGCTTTTTTTTGTGCTGAGCGGTATAGTATTGCTGCGCCCCTACCTGCGGCAACAGCGCAAGTTTGACGTTGGGCAGTATTTCTTCCGGCGCATAAAGCGTATATACCCGCCGTATTGGGCTGCGCTATTGTTCGGGGCAGGCGTGTCGTGGTATATTTATGCATTTCCCACGTGGTATACACATGCGGTGTGGCATCCCTTCTTTTTGTGGTGGGAAGTGCTCAAAGAATCGGTGATCATCAATTTTGACGGGGGGTATTATAATCTTGCGTGGTGGAGCCTGGGAGTAGAAATGTTTTTTTATGTGCTGGTGCCGGTGGTGATCTTTGTGTTTCCTAAACAGCATGTGCTGAACAACCGAAAGATGATAGGGGCCATCATTGTTACGTTGGTCATTTCAATTTCATTACAGCGATGGCTTACTGCTAATTGTCCGGTTATCTATTCATACAAGCGTACGACGCCCAATGTGTACCAGTTTGTTTGTTACCCCGTATGTTTCCTGATGGGGATATTTCTTGCTGCGAGAGATTTCAGCACGCGACATGCATATATATTGCTACTGGTGGGCGGCGTATTTGTGGGGTTCTCCTGGTTTTATCTGCCGGCGGCGAATGCAGGGTATGGGCTGGCTTATGGTGGCTTGGTGATACTGGCATTCAAGGCAGATGGGTTCAAACGATTTCTGAGCAAGCCGATCATGATATGGCTGGGAGAGCGTTCTTACTCCTTGTTTCTTATTCATTTTTCTGTGTTTTATCTAACGGATAGTGTCATGGCCCACTTCACATCACCCAAGAGTGCCAGCTATGCACTGCTCACGCGGTGTGCGGGTATACCTGTGGCGCTGTTTGCGGCTATGCTGCTTTTTCATTTTGTGGAGCGGCGACAGGCACGTGGGTTGCTTACAGGCAATATGTTCTGGCCATGGCAGGTGAGGTCTTTAAAAATATGACCCGAAAACGGCAAGATACAGCCACACAAAAAACGAATGAATTAACTTTGCGTTTTTAACTTTTGACTTTATAACATACACATATGCAACAAAAATGGCAGCAGGCGATTGAAGAAGCCTATACCAACAGGGAGTTATTGAAACAGGAGCCTTACATCAATGTGGTAAGGGAAGTAATAGAAGAAGTAGATAAAGGCAGGCTGCGTGTAGCCCAGCCAACTGCAGGGGGATGGGAAGTGCAGGAATGGGTGAAAAAAGCTATCCTACTGTACTTTGGCATACAACCCATGCAGACATGGGATGTGGAGCCGTTCGAGTTTTATGATAAGATGCTGCTGAAGAAAAATTATGCATCGCTGGGTGTGCGGGCAGTGCCGCACGCAGTGGCACGTTATGGCGCCTACCTGGCCCGCAATGTGGTATTAATGCCGTCTTATGTGAACATAGGCGCGTATGTAGATGAAGGTACAATGGTGGATACATGGGCTACAGTGGGTTCCTGCGCACAGATAGGTAAGGGCGTGCACCTGAGCGGCGGTGTGGGTATTGGTGGTGTATTGGAACCATTGCAGGCAGCACCGGTTATTATAGAAGATGGTTGCTTTATTGGTTCCAGGTGTATTGTGGTGGAAGGGGTAATTGTAGAGAAGGAAGCCGTGCTTGGAGCGAATGTGGTGCTTACCCAATCGACTAAAATTATTGACGTAAGCGGCGCGGAACCGAAAACCTACAAGGGGCGCGTGCCGGCACGGAGTGTGGTAATACCGGGCAGCTACAGCAAAAGCTTTCCTGCCGGGGAGTACCAGGTAAGCTGTGCGCTGATCATAGGCGAGCGGAAGCCATCTACAGACCTGAAAACCAGCCTGAACGATGCATTGAGGGAATTTAATGTGTCGGTATAAGTGCAGGAAAGTTCCCGAATGCCAGATCTGCCGTTTTTTGCGGTAATTGATTTTAATTATTCGGGTATTTAGATGAAGTAGTGGCGGTTGACGTAACTTTGGTATAATAAAAAAACAAAACAATGTATCCTGAACAAATAGTGGCTCCGATGAAGGCTGAATTGACCAGCCACGGATTTAAAGAATTATTATCGGTTGAAGATGTGGACGCTACCCTGAAACAGAGTGGTACTACATTGCTGATGATAAACAGCGTGTGTGGTTGCTCAGCAGGTACTGCAAGGCCAGGTGTGATAATGGCCGTACAGAACGCAACTAAAATGCCGGACCGCCTAACTACCAGTTTTGCAGGTTTTGATATTGAAGCGGTGAAACAGGCACGTTCTTACCTGCTGCCTTATCCGCCATCGTCTCCCGCTATTGTGTTGCTGAAAGATGGCCATCCTGTGCATATGATAGAGCGCCACAACATAGAAGGCCGCTCTGCGCAGATGATCGCTGCAAACCTGTTGCAGGCGTTTGAGACTTATTGCTAATTTTATCCTTGTTGATATAAGAATGTTGAGGTGGCTATATGCCACCTCAATTGTTTTATAGCGGTTATCTTTGTGCGTATGAATAACCGCCAGCTTTTTCAGCAGCATGTAGCACAGACCTCTCCATCGCCGGTGGGCATAGAGATAGTGAGTGCGCTGGGTAACTATATATATGATACCGAAGGGAATAAATACCTGGATCTGATAGGCGGTATCAGCGTATGCAACATCGGGCACCGGCATCCGGCGGTGGTGGCTGCCATAAAAAAACAGGCCGATGAATACCTGCATGTGATGGTGTATGGGGAACTGGTGCAAAGCCCTCAGGTGAAATACGCGAAATTGCTGGCTGACCACTTGCCGAAAAGCCTGGACTGTATATACTTTACCAACTCAGGCGCCGAGGCAACAGAAGGTGCGCTGAAACTTGCCCGGCGAGCAACGGGACGCACTGATGTGATCAGTTGCAATAAAAGTTATCATGGTAATACCCTGGGCGCGCTCAGTGTAATGGGGGATGAATATTGGCGTAACGCGTTCCGGCCGCTGCTGCCCGGTGTGTGGCATTACGATTATAACTCTGCGGCATTGATTGACGCGATAAACGAGCAGACCGCCTGTGTGATCATAGAAACGATACAAGGTGAGGCCGGCGTGGTAACGCCCGATGAAAACTGGATAAAGCAACTACGAAGTAGGTGTACAGAAACAGGTGCCCTGCTGATATTTGACGAGATACAGTGCGGTTTTGGGCGGACAGGCAAGTTGTGGGGTTTTGAACACTATAGTGTAGTGCCAGATATAGTGTTGCTGGGTAAGGCTCTGGGCGGCGGTATGCCGCTTGGCGCTTTTGTATCTTCTCATGAACTGATGCAATCGCTCACTAATAATCCTGTGCTGGGGCATATTACTACTTTCGGTGGGCACCCGGTATGTTGTGCAGCAGGTATGGCGGGCATGAAAGCCCTGTTGGATGAGCAACTGATGCATGGAGTGGCGGAGAAAGAGAAGCTATTCCACAGTTTATTGAAACACCCGGGCATAAAAGCAGTGCGCAGCAAGGGCTTACTGATAGCAGTAGAACTCCAAAGCGCCGAACAGGTGATGGAAACACTGCAAATATGCCTGGGGAAAGGATTGTTCTCTGATTGGTTTCTGTTTGCCCCCAACTGTGTACGCATTGCACCACCGCTGACTATCACAAACGAGGAGATCGTTAGCGCGTGCGGCATATTACTAGGTAGCCTGTCGTAAGTTGTATACGTAATAAAAGCAAGGTGCAGACTGATACTGTTAGCAATTATACTTTCTTTGCTACGATAAGGCAGCTTCCACCCATGGGTATTCGTTTGTTTGCTTTGATCTTCCCAAGTTCCCATTCCCATATCTTACTTACCACTGGGTTTTCGCTTTTGTGTTCATTAGTGTTCTTAGCGAGATCGAGTGGTTTTTTGTTTAGGCCTATCTTGCTTGGGATGGTACGGAAGAGAAATATAGGCAGCGGCAGAATAGAAAATATGTAAGTAGAATACAGTACCTCAAACCCGGTCTTCTTCAATTTTTCAGACATGGACGAGATCGTGTATCTGTGATGGTGCCCGCTTTCATTATCAATATTAGACCATAATAAATGGTAGGCGGGCACTGTTATGTAGATCAATCCATCCTTGACGAGGTAGTCATTAATAGACTTTAATAGCCCCAAATCATCATCAAAGTGCTCTACAACATCAAATACACCAACACCCGGTAAAGTATTTTTCTCAAGTCCGGCATCTTCGAGCGTTGCGCAGATGATATTTTTCACCTGACGCTTGCGGGCGTTGACACAACCTGCCTCACCGGGTTCAACCAATATTATCTCAAAGCCAGCGTTGCCAAGGGCCTTGGCAACAAAGCCATTTCCTCCGCCGATGTCAAAGAAAACACCTTTCGGAGGATATTTTTTTACCACTTCTACCAGGCAATTGTTCCGATGCTTGAACCAGAAGCTGTTATCTTCGATCTGGTAGCAGTCCGAATTTCCTTCATCGGGATAGGATATTGCCGTCTTTTTTTTGGCATACCATATTCCGTCTCTCTGTACCAACTCTTTAGTGTATTGATCAATATTCATAGCTGTGGTTTGTTTTCAGATCGATTTAAAAAATGCAAAGCAATAGTATCATTTTGGTAAAGATAGGGTCAGTCTATTTCATAAATCCATGCAGAGCCCTTCACCTTATGAATATATCGGGGGAAAAGAGCGCTAACATTAGTCATTTTCGCTGAGTCATAACCACTGGAAATGATGTACTTCACCCCTTCACTTTTCATTTTAATAAGTTCCTTTTCCTCCGGGTGATCTATCAGGTTTTTAAAGATCATCCAACGGTATGAGTTTTTGCTGGAGGAATTATAACTGCCGTCGCCTCTGTCCATTGCAGTCCAGTAAGTGCCATAATCACAGCTCGCAACCATAATGCCACAGTATGGTACGGCTGGGTTTACCGCAATGAGTCCGTCATTGTATTTGCCCGTTTTCAACTCTGCGTATACCTCTTCGTACCAGACATCCTCACAAGGAATTTTTTGCGACCAGGTATAAGAAAAAATAGCCGCGAGAGACAGTGCGCACCAGATTCCAGTAATCACAAAAAGGATAACCTGGTATTTTCTTTTTATTTCATTACCATATAACAAACGCAATATTCCGATAGCGGACACAATAGATAATATATAAAAGCTGGAGCGGATGAACTGCTGCATATTGAAGGTAACATCCGTTGGTGCAGATCTATCTATTGATTCCATTTCAATGTGCATGAACGATGCCAGCACGGTAGTGCCCAGTAACGAAACAAGGCCTCCCCAAAAGAATTCGTTGAACAGGCGCGAGTCAGACCGTACCAATGAAACGAAACCGACTAACCTTATTCCCATCCAGAAGATATAGGTAAACAAGATCAGGAAGATAACCATTATGGCGTTTAATCCGGTTTTATGATACCACCCGGAAAAGAGTGTCGCGAGGTAGCCGTATTTAAAAAAGGTATGGTCGCCAGATGATTGTCCGAGACAAAGTTTGAACAGTACAAAAGACAGCAATGCAAACCCAAGTACATAACCTATGTAGTTAGCAACAGGCTCTTTATCAATGATGACCCGCTTTATAATGATAGCCCCCATGAACAGGATAAACGCAAAATAAAGTGGCGTCTTGCCCAGTATCATTACGGATAAGCCAATGGTGAAAAATACTTTTTCGGCAGTTGTCTTTCTGTTTGTCCAGTCGGCGGTGGAGAAGACCAGTAGGCAGAAAATAAATAAAATAATAGTAAACGGGTAAGTGATACTACCCGATGGCAATAGAAAGCCACAACCATTAAAGACGAAATTTCTTACCTCGCCTTTAAGGATGTACAAAGGATGCAGCGGGGCCATAAGGATGGGCAGCAGGATGGAAACTATCACAAACCCATAATTGTTCGCCCTAACCTTGTCTTTCAATAAATTGTAAAAGAGCTCGTAAGGTAAGAGGACGGCCAGTAATTTATAAAATGGCCCTGCCAGCCCCCACAAGGCCTGATGAGACGTGATATTGAGCATATTCGCCCACAGGGCCGGGATGAAGAAGCCCAATATCTGGTAGTTGAGCGGTGAATGAATTTCGTAGGCTGCATTAAAAATACTGCCACTTCTGAGGGAGCGAACCATAGCAGTAAAATAATAACTGTCGGATGCGTAGCAAAAACCTCCGGCCTGTGGCGACATGAACTGCTTAGTGATCTCGTTTCCGGATATAAGCGTTACAACACATAATGCAGTAACGAAAGCCAGAATGGCCCGGGTGCCGGGAGTAAAAGACCACGTGACTTCCCGCCTAAAAACGAACAGCAGCAGAATGGCAATGGCTGACAATAAAAGAATGAGCGGCAATGAACCCACAAACAGGAAGAGCGCCATGGAGTATACCAGCGAGCCGATAAAAACCGACAAGGCAGCATGGCTCACAGAAATAAACGATTGAGTGGCTTTAACGGGGATAAGTAATGCCGCCCCGATAATATAAGAACCGGTAAGACAAGTGGCAAGGACAATGCAATTGGTAAGTGTGGCTGTATGGGTGTACAGCATGGGGGAAATCAGTAACACATAGATCATCAATAAGCCCGAAATATTTATTGACAATCTTTTAGTCATGAAATCCCGATTTAACAACAGCTATGATGTGCGCTAGATTTTCTTCTGTGAGCTCATAGAACATAGGTAACCTAAGGAGGCAATCGGTATATCTGTCGGCTTCGTGCAATTCCCTGTTATCGTGTTTAGATGAATAGAAAGGACTTTTATGCAGGCTCAGATAATGGAAGACCGCATAAATGTTATTTTCTTTCAGCAGATTGATCACTTCGGTGCGCTTATCCAGGTCATTGAACACCACATAGAACATGTGCGCATTATTGGTAGCATATGGTGGCGTCACAGGCAATTGCAGCAGCCCTTTGTCCTGCAGCGGTTTTAGCCCTTCGTAATAGGTATTCCAGATTTTTCTGCGTTTTTGCTGTATGTCCTGGAGGTTCTCCAGCTGGGCGAAAAGGAAAGCGGCTATGATATCTGATGGCAGAAAAGAACTGCCCACATCTACCCAGCCATATTTGTCCACTTCGCCCCTGAAGAACTGGCTGCGGTTAGTGCCTTTCTCCCTGATTATTTCTGAGCGGTGTATGAAGCGATCGTCATTGATTACCAGCATTCCGCCTTCGCCTGACATGATATTCTTTGTCTCGTGAAAAGAGAATGCAGCCAAATGACCTATAGATCCCAACGGTTTCTTCTGGCCGTCGCGGCCTGTGTAGTAACTATCTATGGCCTGTGCGGCGTCTTCAACAACAAACAGATTGTATTTAGCGGCAAGATCCATGATCTTGTCCATATCGCAGGCTACACCCGCGTAGTGAACAGGCACTATGGCTTTAGTGCGTGGTGTGATCAGCGCTTCAATACTATCTTCATCCATTCCGGGATGATCCTTCCTGCTGTCGCAGAATAAGATCTTTGCTCCCCGGAGCACAAAAGCATTGGACGTAGATACAAAAGTGTACGATGGCATGATCACCTCATCGCC
>JABDCE010000044.1:991-23539 GCA_013288285.1 Bacteroidota bacterium | reverse complement strand
TCGCCGTCTGTACCTCGGTTATGATTATGATATAAGCAAGCATTTCTCCGTGCAGTTCGTTCTGTCTGCCGAAAATGATTATGGCGCGCCATTTAACGCTGCATCCGGCGACCTCCTTGCTAATAACAAATTTGCCCCCTTTGTGAAATATGCCAATATCCGCTGGAAAAACCTGTGGCGTGGTACAGACCTCGTTGTGGGCGCACAGAACACGCCAGCATATGGGTTGAACGGTAGGGACTCACAAACACCGGAAGAAGTGTGGGGCTACCGCTCTGTAGAACGTACCATATCAGATATTTATGGTACGCCTTGCTACGATATGGGCGCTTCGCTGCAAGGCTGGTTTGACGCCCGCGGCAATTTCGGGTATGATCTGATGGTGGGCAATGGCACCATGGCAAAACCCGAAACAGACCCCTACAAATGGTTTTATGGCTGTGTGTATGCCAAGTTCCTGAACAAAAGGATCGTAGTAAACCTGTACCAGGACTATGAGCGCCTGAACTGGGGCACATACGTTCCGGCAGCAAGACCTGGCGTGTCCAGCCCTAATGGAGCATTGTATCACGACCGCAATATGACAAAACTGTTTGCGGCATATACCACTAAAAAATTCACCGCAGGGTTTGAAGCTTTCCAAACTACCATTATGGGAGATATTAAGGTGCTGGGTAAAGATGGTAACTTCTATTACCGTACTTCACAGGCTATGGCAGCCGCGGTGTTTGTGCGTGGCCGCATCCTCAGCACTCCTGCCGGCAACCCGCTCTTAGGCTTCTTTGCACGTTTTGATAATTTCGATCCGACAGGCGATCTGAGCTCTATGATCAACGAAAAGAATACAAAGAGCTATACAGCTACCACCCTACCGTACGACCCTACTACCAAACAGCAATTTGTAGTAGCCGGTTTTGACTTTACGCCAGTAAAGAATGTACACTTTATGCCCAATATGTGGCTGAACACCTACACATCGTCGCTGAGCGCCACTGCGGCAAATGACCTGCTGAATCCTGGTGTTACCGGTGTTAAAGGCACAGACCTCGTTTGGCGCCTTACCTTCTTTTATGTTTATGGAAAATAGTTACTGACGACCATAGTACGATAAGGTATTACAAACCCATTTGCAGTTGCAAATGGGTTTGTCTTTTATCTGATCGTTATTTTACGAATGATGGGATTGAATGCCTTTGAAGAAACCACTACTTTATCACCCTGCTTTATGTCCTGCATATCTTCGTCGGTGGCCGTTACCCTAACAATGTTGTTATTGATCAGTACAGAAAGCACGTAGATGATATCTTCCCTGTCTATCCGCACTACATCGCCTATGAACTGGAATTTACCGCTGATCTCCCTGCTCGAAAAAACAGAAGCCGGCGTTCCTTCCTTCACTACGCAACCACGCTCCAGCACAAAAACTTTGTCAGACATTTTGAACAATTCAGCAATGTCGTGGCTCACCAGTATCGTGGTCAGCTTATAATACTGGTGTACCTGCAGAATGTGATCCTGCAACTTAGCGCGCATATCATTATCTAGTGCTGATAGTGGTTCATCAAGCAGCAGCAACTTGGGTTTGCGTACCAGCGCTCTTGCCAGCGCCACCCGCTGCTTCTGTCCGCCAGACAATGTATCCGGGTACCGGGCCTGCAACTGCTGTAGTTCCATTACCCCTATCAGTTCATCCACAATTTTCTTGTCTTCCTTCGCTCCCGCATATTCCAGGTTTTGCCGCACAGTCATGTTGGGAAATAAAGCGTAATCCTGGAACACGATGCCGGTATTGCGTTTCTGCGGCGATAAGTTTATGCTCCTGTCCGTATCCAACCACGTTATCCCGTCGGCATTTATCATACCCTCGTCGGGATGCAGCAGGCCGGCCAATATTCTTAATATTGTAGTCTTGCCTGCTCCCGATGCACCGTAAATGGTGGCTACCTGCCCCTCGGGTATCTCGCACGAGATATCCAGCGGCAACTCCCCCTGCGCCGATTGGAGCATTTTACGGATACGGAAGGAGATCATAAATGCAGCCGGTTTAGGTAACGGTGATTAACGGTATATACGGTCAGCAATATTACAAATGTGGCGGCAAAGAGAATACCCGCGTACACATTCGCGCTGTGATAGTTCATAGCTTCCACCTCGTCGTAAATGGCTATAGATGCCACCCTCGTCTCGCCGGGTATATTGCCGCCAATCATCAGCACCACACCAAATTCACCTATCGTATGCGCAAATGAAAGCACGATGCCCGTGAGCAATGATGGTTTTATATTGGGCAGGGTTACCTTAAAAAGTGTTTCAAGTCTGCTCTTGCCCAGTGAATACGAAGCTTCTTTCAGATAAGGAGACAGACCAGACAATCCGGCCTGTATGGGGTGCACCATGAACGGCAGGCTGTAGATCACTGATGCTACTACTAAACCGGTAAAGGAAAACACGAGCCGCACATTGAACCACTGCGCCAGTATACTACCCAACCCATGCGCCGGGCCGAAAGCCAGCAGAAAATAAAAACCAAGTACAGATGGCGGCAGCACCAGTGGCATACTCACTATGGCTTCCACCACCGTCTTCAGCCTGCTGCGGTTGTTGGCCAGCCAACTGGCTATAGGTATAGCTATAATGAATAGTATGGCCGTTGTAGCCAGGGCCAGCTTACAAGTGATCCATATTGGCTCCAGGTCAATCATGAGGCAATAAACTTATCTCATTTGTTTTTACCATGGCGGTTACCTTATCTCCTATGGCCAGGTCCATTTGCAGGGCGGCATTGGCGGTGATCAGCGACCTGATCTCAAAGCCCTGGTAGTTCATGATGACCTTGCACAATAGTTTCCCCATCTCCATTCCCACTATCGCACAATCAAAACGGTTTTGCAGGCTTATCTGTCCTGAAAAATCCTTGGCGACCACCACTTCATTTTCTTTAAAGAGCATGTTTACCAGCGCGCCTTTCTCTAAATAGCTGGCTGTAGACGGTGTATCTATCACTATAGCACTGAACACGCCGCCGGTTATCGTTATCTTTACTATCGATAACTGCCCCTCAGATAGTATCTCACTAATTATGCCGGGTAGCTGGTTCATTTGTCATTCACAATATACCCATACTTTCTGAAAATGGCCTTTGCCTTTGCTGAAAAGAGGAATTTGTAGAACTTTTGTGCCGCTTTATCTTTTGTGTCTTTCCCGTGTTTCAGCACTACCACACCTTGCTCTATGGGCCGGTACGCCTGATTGTCCACTTCTACGTAGGTTCCCTTGCCCTTCATTTCATCGGACAGCACCAGCGATTTGGCAATGAATCCTATATCCGCAGCCTGCGTAGCAACAAATTGCTCGGTCTGGCCAATGTTCTCACCATAAACGAGTTTAGCTTTCACCCCATCATATATCCGGAAATAACGCAACGCCTCGAGTGCAGCCAACCCATACGGAGCGGTCTTAGGATTGGCGATGGCTACCTTCTGCACTTCTTTTTTCAGTAGTATACTCAGGTCAGCCGTGGGCTGTATGCCGGTGCGTGCCGTCCATAATACCAGTATACCTTTTGCATATATCTGCGGGGCAGCGGTGGCAAATCCTTTGTCATAAAGTTCCTGCGGGTACTTCATATCTGCCGAGACAAACACATCAAACGGAGCACTCTCCATTATCTGTGCCGATAACGTGCCTGATGAACCTACAGTTATGTCAAGCGGAATACCGGATTCTTTTTCAAAGGCCGGTTTGAGTTGCTCCATCACAAACTGCATGTTGGCAGCTATGGCCACGGACAGGTGTTCAGGCGTGGGAGCAAAACTCCATAATAATATTGCTAAAACAGGCAGCAGAATAATGATCCTTTTCATAAGACGGTCAGTGATTGAGATACGAATTTACATCAATCTCTATATTGACCGTTAATTTATATTGGCCTGCCTTCTTCAATCTTTTTTGCTTTCAGCATGGCGTCTATACTCCACGGTCCGGCGCCCAGAAAAGTGATCATCATTGCGCCACCCAGCATAGTTATGTTCTTCATAAAGTTCATCATCTGCATCTGCCGCGTCATGGCGTCTGCTGCGGCCCAGAAGTTATGCATCACCAATGTCACGGGAATAAGGAAAATCACCAGCAACCATGCACCGATCTTTGCCTTGTACCCCAATATGATGCTCAGGCTCCCCAGCACCGCTACAACACCTGATAATGGTACCAGCACAGCCGCCAGCGGCAGGCCCTTCGCAGCCGCTCCTTGCACACCTTCTCCTGTAATATGACTCACTCCAGCCAATAAAAATATAATGGAGAACAATATTCTGCCAACTAATAACACAAGTTTCATTTTTTGTTTTTTAATTCATTCTTACCGGTCTAAAAACGATGCCAACAAGCTTCCCTGGCGAAAAGAGCCGCATTATGCTATCACAGATTTCTCCTTTCGTTAACTATATAATTTTGACCTTTACATAAGCAACATTAAATTTGCCTGATCTGTTGTTATTATCTATGAAGTTATCTGCCTTTATCCTGCTTGTGTTCTGTTTGCCATTCAGTGGTTGGGCGCAGCATGCCAAAAACGATCTTGAACGGCAACGGCTGAAAGGCAGTATTGGTACGATCACAGAATATGAGCGGGATGCAAAAAGCAATGATGTTATTACAAAGAACATAAGTAAGTATGATAGCCGTGGCGATCAACTCGACCTGTACTCTTATGATAAAGACAACGCGCTCCTCTCAAAGTCACTCTTCACCTATAACGACAGCGGCAGGCTCATAGATATTAAAAGGTATAAGGGTGATGGCACACTCAATGTAAGGACCACCTGCAAATATGATGCGCGCGGCTTTCAGATAGAAGAAGACAACTATGATGGCTCAGGCATGTTGTTTATGAAGTCTGTTTACACTTTCAACGGAAATGGTACACCTCGCGTTCTGGATCGGTTCAATGAATTCGGGATCCTTTTCCTCAAGTCGAATTTTAAGTATGACGATGACCATAATGAGATCGAAGAAAAACAATACGATTCTCATCACGGCCTCAAATTTTCCATCACTTATGATTATGATGGCTTCGATGTTAATGGCAACTGGACTAAGCGCACCATGAATAAGAACGATGATCCGGCCATTGTTATAGAGCGCGAATTCTCCGCTCAATGAGCATTTATTTTTACATCCCGCTTTCAGAAAAGAATGTTAAAGAGGCAATAAGAAAGTGCCTTTGTTAAGGAGTAAAACGATGTGGCTGTTTTGTTCTACCCGTCGTTATTTTCATTAGTCTGCAATACGTTACGCACTGCGATCCGCACTATCTTGTTTTTTTTATGTTCCGTCTGTAGATGCCCGTCCATAAAGGATTTTATGGCTTGGCACGGTTGTTATTTCTTCTTGTTTGAAACAAAAATAATTAACAGACTAAAAACAATTTTATGGAACGTAGATACAAGATCGGTGGCGGAATAGCGCTTTTACTTTTACTGGGAATAATTGCAGGAGACCATTATATCAATGAGCATCGCAATTTAAATACAACAAGCACAGAGGCACAGGCAGCGTCACCAGCCACAGATGTGACCTCAGCGGCAGTGGATACTCCACCTGCTAACACCAATGCACAAGATGGTACGCTCAACAATACTGTGAGCGTAGACAACAGCACAGACGCACAGCAACCCCTTACCACTACTGCACCCACGGCAGTGCTGGCAGCCCGTGGCACACGCAAACATGTATACAAAAAACAGGTTGTACTACAGTCAGCACCCGTTATCACAAACAATGATGTTGCTGTAAACACGCCTTCCGGCAAAGGCATCAACCTGGTAGTTACTGTTAATGCACCCGCAAGCGATATTAAGATTGAAAAATCAAAAGTTTATTTTGGAAACATTCCTGAGAAGGCTAAGAAACACCACAAAGGCTTCCCTATGGATCTGCTGGGCGCAGAAGTAGGTTATAGCCAGGGGGTGTTTTACAACAACAACACTACAAATATGCCTGTAGGTAATGTTACAGCCGGTTTACTGCTCAACCTGAATCTAAGCAAACACCTTGCTGTTCAGCCCGGCATACGGTACATGACAGGTGGTAACAGGCTCATGAGCGACATGGATGTGAACACCAACGAAAAACTGACACTTCATTATTTCGAAGTGCCCGTGGATTTGGTGTACAAATTCGGACAGCCGGGCAAGACTCGGATATTGGTCGGCGCCGGTCCGTATGTGGCTTACCTGTCCCGTGCTAAAGAAAATTTCTCTACAGCTCCGGCAGAAAATACCGACATCGTAGAAACACCTCACTACTCTGTGAATAACCTGAATACTTATGACTGGGGAGTTGGCGGATTCGTGGGTGTACAATCTCCACAAGGCTTCTTTGCTAAAGTGGGTACTGAGTACGGTATGACTAACGTCACTACAAATTCAAACACATCAGATCGCAACAATAACTTCATAGCTACCTTTGGTTATATCATTGGCGGCAAGTAACACTTATTTTATTCCTTACACGCAAGCCACCCTTTTTGGGTGGCTTGTTTTTTTGAGTCTGATCTCCGTATAGCTTTATAAGGCGATATAAATTACTTTCCTACCTTTACCACATTACTTATTCCTAAACAGTCTTCATTTGTACTTCGACGAATTTGGTTTTGACGACGACCTCATGGATGGCATTGACGCCATGGGCTATATTAGTGCCACCCCTGTGCAAGAGCAGGTGATACCGTATATCATGTCGGGCAGGGATATTATCGCTGCCGCGCAAACGGGTACCGGTAAAACTGCGGCATTCCTGTTGCCGGTCATTCAGAAACTGATCTCACAACCACACGATGCGCATACCGTTAATGCTATGATCATTGTACCTACACGTGAATTGGCAGTACAGATATCTCAGATCCTCGAAGGTATATCCTACTATACCTCTATCAGTTTTATTTCTGTTTATGGCGGCACCGGTGGGGCTTTATTTGCCAATGAGCGGAAGGCATTGTCGTCTGGTGCAGACATAGTTATCTGCACCCCGGGCCGCATGATATCCCACCTCAATATGGGATACGTGAAGCTGGACGGGCTTAAATACCTGGTGCTCGATGAGGCTGATCGTATGCTGGACATGGGCTTCTATGACGACATTATCAAGATCATATCACACGTACCAAAACAACGGCAAAACCTGCTCTTCTCCGCCACTATGCCTGCAGGCATCAGGAAACTGGCCAATACTATGCTCCATAATCCGGCAGAGATCAACATTGCTATTTCAAAACCGCCGGAACAGATAACACAGGAGGCCTTCATTGTTTATGATGCACAAAAGGCGCCGCTGGTAAAATACATCCTGCAGCAGAAAGAATTTGCCAGTGTACTCGTCTTTTGCTCCAGCAAACTCAACGTTAAACATTTGTACGAGGATTTGATCCGTGCCCGTTTTTCTGTCGGACAGATACAGTCCGACCTCGACCAGGAAAAAAGGGAACAGGTACTGCTTGATTTTAAAAGTAATAAACTAAAGATACTCGTGGCTACAGATATCCTCAGCAGGGGTATAGACATAGAAGACATTGACCTTGTCATCAACTACGATGTGCCGCACGACGGGGAAGATTATATACACCGCATAGGCCGTACAGCACGCGCTGCTACAAAGGGCACCGCTTATACTTTTGTCAGCCCCAAGGAGCAAATCAAATTTGAGCGGATAGAGAAGCTACTGGGCCACCCGGTTACTAAACAGGCTGTACCGGAGCAATTTGGCCCTACGCCGGCAATTGGTGAGCGGGTACATAGCCCCGCAAATAAGAAACGCAAAGGCTTCCGTAAGAAATAAAAGCCTGCAACTGACACTTAAAAGTCGAAAATGCGAACATTTTAATGTTAAAAACACGGATAATGACATTAATTTCGTTTTTTTGCAACCCTAAAAACAACCATTCAAATACCAGACATGAACATTTCCACCCGGTTTATTATTATTGATGATGATGAATTCAATAATAAGATATGCACTGTAACCATCGATAAATTATCCACTGGCGCTCATGTCACTACCTTTCAGGATCCCCAGGAAGGCTTAGTTCATATTTCCGCCGTGTATGATAAACCGGGAAATACCGATACTGCTATCGTCTTTCTTGACATCAATATGCCGGTGATGAACGGCTGGGAGTTCCTGGATCGTTTTGATGAGTTCGATGAATCGGTAAGGAAACGTATCAAGATCTACATTTTGTCGTCTTCAGTTGATAAAAGAGATATGGAAAGGGCCCGTACTAACAGGAATGTACAGCACTACCTGATCAAGCCACTTACCAAAGAAACAATACGGCTGGTAACACACTCCCAGAACAGGAAGTAGTTACCTGAATACCACCACCACATGTGGCGGCAGAAAGCATATATGAAATATGTTTGCGTTTATATAAAAACAGCATATTAAACTGCTTTCAATAGCTATAGTTGTATTAAAACAAGGGCATTTTAGGGGCATTTATAAAAAAGACGCCCGGAAATAAAATATTCCTTTTTGGTTCTGTTAAAAAGTATATTTTTGCACCATAAAAATTAAACGCATTATCTATGTCTGAAATTGCAAATCGCGTTAAGAAAATTATCGTGGACAAATTGGGTGTTGACGAATCTGAAGTAACACCAGAGGCAAGTTTTACCAACGACCTCGGTGCTGATTCTTTGGATACCGTAGAATTGATCATGGAATTCGAAAAAGAATTCAACATCTCAATTCCTGATGAACAGGCTGAAACCATCACTACCGTTGGTCAGGCTATTGCTTACCTGGAAGAACATGTAAAGTAATTTACTAATCACTACAGTAACAGAAAATCGTTCGATGAACTTAGCGTTAAAACGAGTTGTCGTTACGGGTCTCGGCGCCGTAACGCCATTAGGCAACAGTGTACCCGCATATTGGGAAGGGTTGATTAATGGTGTTTCCGGCGCCGATTTCATTAAGCAATTTGATGTAACCAAGTTCAAAACGAAATTTGCATGCGAGCTTAAGAACTTCAACCCGGAAGACTATTTTGACCGCAAGGAAGCCCGTAAACTGGACCGGTTCTCACAGGTAGCCCTTGTTGCTGCCGATGAGGCTGTGCGCTCCGCAAGGCTTACCGAAGAAGGCATCAATCACGACCGTGTAGGTGTTATCTGGGGTTCAGGCATTGGCGGTATGATCACCTTCATTGAAGAAATGAAGAATTACAATTCCGGCGATGGTACGCCCCGCTTCAACCCTTTCTTCATCCCCAAGCTGATACTGGATATTGCCGCAGGGCACATATCCATGAAGTATGGTTTCCGTGGCCCTAACTTCTGTACGGTGAGCGCCTGCGCTTCTTCTACCAATTCAATCATTGATGCTACTACTTACATCAGGCTCGGCAAAGCTGATGCCATTGTATGCGGTGGCTCAGAGGCAGTTGTTACAGAAGCCGGTATAGGCGGGTTCAACGCCATGAAGGCCCTCTCTGAACGTAACGATGCTCCTCAAACCGCCAGCCGCCCATTCGATCTTAACCGCGATGGATTTGTGCTGGGCGAAGGTTCAGGAGCCATTGTACTGGAGGAGTATGAACATGCCAAACGTCGTGGTGCGAACATCATTGCAGAGGTAGCCGGTGGCGGCCTTAGTGCAGATGCCTACCATCTCACCGCCCCGCATCCCGAAGGATTAGGCGCGTATAATGTGATGAAGAATGCACTTGAAGATGCAGGTATGAAGCCCGAGGACATCCAGTACATCAATGTTCACGGTACATCTACACCACTTGGCGACATCAGCGAGATCACTGCAATACAGCGCGTATTCGGTGAGCACGCCTACAATATCAATATCAGTTCCAGCAAGTCTATGACCGGCCACCTGTTGGGTGCAGCAGGCGCTATTGAAGCTATCGCCAGCATCCTGTCTACCGTGCATGATATAGTACCACCTACTATCAACCACTTTACGGATGATCCTTCTTTCGATCCCCGTCTTAATTTCACTTTCGGAAAATCGCAAAAACGTATTGTAAACGCTGCTTTAAGCAATACATTTGGTTTTGGCGGTCATAATGCGTCTGTGATATTCAAAAAGCCTTCGGATTAGTTGTGCGGCGCCTCATTGATCGCTTCCTCACTAATTTCTCCTCCGATAAGCAGCTTATACTTCAATTAGAGCACCTCCTTGGGTTTACGCCTAAGCATATCTCCTATTACCAACTGGCGCTCATGCACCGCTCCAAGCCCGAAGAGGTGACGGACAGCAACGAGCGTCTCGAGTTCCTTGGCGACGCTATACTGGGCGCCATCATTGCGGAATATCTCTTTAAAAAATACCCCTACCAGTCTGAAGGATACCTGACGGAGCTACGCTCACGCATAGTGCGCAGGGAAACCATGAACAATGTTGCCCTGCGGATGGGCCTCAATAAACTGGTACAGTACAACAAGAATGACCGTGGCCTCAGCCGCAGTCACATCTTCGGCAATGCACTGGAAGCGCTTATAGGCGCGGTATACCTGGACCAGGGTTTTATAAAGACCCGCAAGTTTATCCTCAATCAACTGGTGCGGGAATATATAGATCTGGATACCATGGAGAGCACTGATACCAATTATAAAAACCAACTCCTGAGCTGGGCCCAGCGCAATAACCATGTACTTACTTTCGATACCATCGATGAGGCTATGGATGCTACGCGCAAACTATTTACCGTTGGTATTATGATAGATGGCGAACTCATGGCCAGCGGCACGGGCTTCAATAAAAAAGAGGCCGGGCAGGTAGCCGCGCAAAAAGCGCTCGAGAAGATCAATGCCATCACAAAGTAACCAGGCCCGGAATACGACCATTAGCCCAGCGCCATCTTCTTCAGTTTCCACACCACCGATTCATTCTTCTGAAGTACCAGGTATAAGGTACGCTGCCCGCCAAAATTCCTGAAGAAGCGCTCCACGCCCTCATCCATACTGCCCTCCAGATCGAATATAGTGTTGCCTCTTGCCTTAGCTTCTTTCATGGTATGCCATAGCAGCGCCGACATGGCCTTGTAGCTGTTCGCTTCATTGTTCTGCCCGCCCATAAGGTAGTAACTGTGATCTTTGTCCCATACCTGCCATACTATAGCTTGTATCGTGCCCGCTGTCCTGGCCACCCACAGCGCCGCCGATTTATGTTTCAGGCAAGCATCCATGGCTGCCTGGAGCTGCGGCATCGTATATGCCTGCATCACGCCCTTCTTCCCCAATATCTCCTTCTGAAACCCAAATAGTGTCTTCAACTCTGCCGGCTCATTAGTTATCTCTACCTCCTTAGCCGCGCTGCGAATATTACGGCGCATGCTTTCCTTCATATCGGCGAGTAGTTTGTCTTCATTGGCAGACAAGTCTACCAGGAAAGTCTGCTGCGCCTGCGTCGCGAGCTTATTATTTTTGAAGATACCCGCCTGGTACATACCTGGCTGTATGGCCAGGTGCCACACCTTAGCATCAGGAAGCTGCGAGATGAGTGCGCTCACTGTCTCATGCTCAAAGCGATCGGCATTGCTCTCCTTTACATCGTGGGGGTAAAAGACATGAGGGCCGAGGTATGGTGTCAAGCGCGGGTTACGCAGAATGGTTACGCCTGCCTTCTTATCTATGGCGTAGGGCCAAACGCCCGTTACCTGCTCTCCCTTCATGGCTATAGCCACATCCCACGAACCGCATACAGCATCGAGCCACCACGGTTGCAGAAACACCGGTAGCGAATCGTTCTGTTCACAGATCTTTTTATATGCGCTCTTATTACCCATTCTTCTTTTTAGCAAAAACTCTCTCAACCACTCCCCTACTTAAACTGCAACACCTTCACCGGCTGTATCCTGCGAATATACAATGTAGGCAGCCACATGCAAAATACGCACAGCACTAACGTCACTATATCTACCAGGCCCACCTGCCACCAGATGATCTTCACGGGCACATACTTCATGTAGTAAGTCTCCTCTGGCAGCGTCATGAAGCCGAAACGTAGTTGCAACCAGCAGAGTCCGAGGGCAAAAACGTTGCCGAGCGCTATGCCTGCCGCTGCGATAAGCCCCGCTATGCCCAGGAATATGTTGCGGGTGGCATCGAAAGGCATGCCCAGCGCCTTCAGCAGGCCGATCATAGTGGCGCGGTCGACCATCAAGATCACCAGCGCAGCACCCATATTTATGATGGCTACTATCGACATGATCACCAGCAATATGGTACTGTTGGTGCCCTGGAGATCGAGCCAGTCGAACAAGAACGAATAATTCTCAGTTGTCGTATATGACTCAAGCGGTGCGTTGACGAGGTTGTAGTGGATGTAGCTAGACACTGTGTCGGCATACTTCTGGTCGTCAAGATCTACCTGGTAGCCATTGATGCTATCTGCCGGCCAGCCGTTGATGCGCTGTATGAGCCGAAGATCGCAGACGCCAAACACCTTGTCTACCTCTTCCATACCGCTATGGTACAGCCCACAAACCCGTACACGCCTTATACGCGGTGTACCATCCTGCACAAAGTCGAGCTGCACCGTATCGCCGATGTTTATGTTCAGCCGGTCGGCAGTCGTATTAGAGAGCAGTATCTGCTTGCTGTAAAAGGTATCGCTGTAATCAATAGCCGCACCTGTGGTGGTAATGCCGTGCAGGAAGCGGTAATTCCTGTCTACCCCCTTTAGCTGCAAGCCTTCCATCTGTCCGTGGGCCTGCACAATCACGGGCCGCTGCGCAAAGGGAGATACGGCAGTGACATGCCTGACCTTCCTTACTTCTGCCATCAGATCGCGGTCGTAGTAAACGGGTTTTACCCCCAGCGTGTTCGACTGTGTCTCATCGTAAGGCACCAGGTGCACATGCCCCATAAAGCTGTAGAGCTTTTCAGTGACCGAGTACTTGAAACCCGTAACTATAGCCAGCGCAATGATCATGACCGCCACGCTAAGCCCGGTAGCCGCTATCGACAACTTGATGATAAAGGAAGAGAATGTGCCCTTCTGCTTTACCAGGTACCGCCGCGCTATGAAGAATGAGAGGTTCAAAATGTATTCAAAAGTAATTCATTTTTCCGGGCTGGTTAGTAATCGCGGCTGCCAGTGGTACGTGACAAAAATATCGTCCACCAAGATTCAATTTCTCCAGTCGGAGGCCGGAACCAATAGTGACGTCGAGAAAGTCAAAAAAATTTATGTCTAAGTTCTATTCCGGGAAACTGCGACTAATGGTTACGTCAATTTATGATAATAATTTTCTCTGTAACTATCCGTCCGGCTGTCTGCATCTGAATAAAATACAACCCACCCGGAACGTTGAAAGTATTAATAGAAATGATGGTATGCTGCGGCAAAGAAGTGAACGTTTTCATTATTCTTCCCTGTAGATCCACTATACGAATCTCGCTCAGCACCTGGTTGTAAGGGTCGATATATATCACATCTCTTGCAGGGTTGGGGTATACATATATCCTGCTACTATTGTAATCCTTAACCCCACCAACCGTTACTATCATAGGGTTGGGCATCCAGGAGGAGCCTGTGAGATAATAGCTGCCACTGTCGTTATATTGGTGCTTTAAGGCAAGAATGTATTGACCCGGAGGCACGAATAACGCACTGTCTGTAAATGTGAAGCTGTGATCGGAATAAGCATCCATCACCACCCCTTTCTGCTGCCCTACAGTCTGTAGCCTTGCCCCTGTATTAATGTCATACAACGCCAGATCAAGCGAGCCACTAAATCTTGCCTTTCCCATAACGGTGATATAAGCGTCTATTAATGCGGGCTTACCATGCACCAATGTGTCTATTTGAAACGGGCTGTAGACCATCACATCTGTATCATTGGCTATGCCCAAAGGCCAATAATTTATGAAGCCGCCACTGCCACGTGACACAGGGAGCCATTGCGCTCCACCTTCAGCACGACACATGATCCTAACATTGTAAATTCCAGGCACCAACCCATACATCGCATTAATGGCAAAAGTCAGCACTGGTGTGCTGTCACCGGCTGTCAATGCTCGTGCCGTGATAGTTTGCATTGTTCCTTTAAGAACACCTAAGCTATCAAAAACCTGGGCACAAAAATCACCTGTAAATACCTTGCTGCTTCTGTTCACTATTTTGGCACTTACTGAGATCGGCTGCCCGTATTGCAACGGAGTATTTGAACCGGATAAAGCTGCCAGCAACTGTATATCGCCAGTCTGTACTGAAAACGTATCAGGCATGATTCCAAAAATGGCTTCCTGATACAGAGAGAAGCCGCCGGCGGCATCTAAAGAGAAATATCCGTTACCTACACCACCCCACCCCCAGTTAAAATGAAATAAGCCATTGCCATCATAACCATCGCATACCCAACAGTGGCCGGCTGACAAATTCCCTGCTCCGGCATATATCACCGGCCTGCCTGCATCCAATTCAGCGGTGAGCATGCCCATCCACTGTGTGGTTGTAAAGCTATCAGAGATACTGACGGAGCCACCCGAAGCTGCTATTGCGGTATGATTATTCTGCCAGCGCGGCACTGCTAACAATGATGTTTTGTAATGGAAATAAGTTTTCAATGCATACGCACAAGTATTGCTGGTCATATTGTCGCCGGGTATTACCCATGCGCCGCTGCCATTTACACCGTAGTCCATGTTAACACTGACCCCGGCATGATACATAAGCTGCGCCACTGCATCGTTGGGGCCAGAGACACTGTCAGGCATATTGCCCCACTGATACTGTGCTGCTGAATAATTTACTGATTGCGTTCCGTAAAGAACATCTGTGTAGGAATGACTGCCACAACCCTCACCCGGCCAGTTCCAGTATTTCATCAGCTGCGCCATAGCTGTGGCCACACATCCGGTTACTGCGTGTGCTTTCATCAGCGGATCGTAAGGACACCAGTCATTGAAAAAAGGATATTGCGCCCATTTGGTAGTGAGCATGGGCGCAACTGATGTTGTGCGTGCCTTTTTATATTGCCCTGCCTGTTTTATTGCCGCCCATGCTGCGCGGATCTCGGCGGAAGGCTTTACGTTATTTTTGAGTGCGTAGCTTATTTGCTGCTGATAACTTTGCAACCAGTACGCAGCATTGTCATTTCTTACTGAAGGGTGAAAAGCAGTTTCCCACGAATAAGCCAAAACGGGCTTTGCCATGTCTGTACCGGAAATAATCACAAAAGCATAGGCGCCGGCATTGAATACATAGAAATCCGTTACCGGTATTCCATCAATAGTATCTAGAGCAGTATACACAATAGTGAGCGTATCATTACCAGCCGTACTCACACCTGCTGAACCCAGGAAACTGGCCGCAACATTCTTAGCCGTAGTCTCGTCAATACCTTTGCCGTATACAGCCTTACTTACGCATACTACCAGGAAAAACAATAACGCCACTTTATATCTCTTAGCCATAAATCCAGTTAGTACACTATTAGTTTTTGAGTACTGTTTATACTGCCTGTAACTACCTGTATCATATATATGCCTTTACCGGGCAAAACATTTTCCGGTATCTCTAACCGCGCCGTGCTCTCTGCAAAAACCTGGATAGTCTTGTACACTTCTCTGCCGGTAACATCGGCTACCCGAATAGTAGCCTGGCCAATGTCCGCAAGACTCCTTATTACAACCCACGTGCCATTCCGGGCGGGGTTCGGATATAGAGCAACACCAGATGCGCCTGGCGTAACAGTATTTACACCTTCGGGCATGGAGTTAATATTGAACCGGTCTATGTAAAAATTATTGCCCATACTGATCCCATTAGAATCTGCCTTTGGATGATAACGTAAACGAAAGATTGTTTGCCTCTTGCGTGCGGCGGTGGGCACCGGAAAGGCCTGTGGCACCCAATCGCCCATTCCCGAAGGGGCATACGGAACATCTACGATTCCTTTGTTGGCTAACGAAGTACCGGATAAGCTACCGAACTTTTGCCAGGTCTGTGCCAGATCTATGGAATAATCAATTTCGAGAGAATCCATAAAATGCGTCTCGTTTGTAAGAGAAGCACCGGACGACTCAAAGTTCAGATAACAGTTGCCATAAAAATCACTGAGATCAAATACAGGCGTGAAGATATCATCAAAATCTCCGGATGGAGTCCCGGTCATGTTTTGCGGGAACGTACGATAATCATAACCGGTATATTGAACAGAGGTATTGTCGTAAAAGCCAACATTTGCCGTTTGCCATTTAAAGCCATTATTGTAGTAGTTGAACATAGGCCATTTATCTATATCGCCGCCTGGGCCGAAATCCTGGTAGTACCCGTCTGCAACTGTAGGTGTGGTGTCTGCGACATATAGCGCCTGTGGGTTGGTGATTGTTGCCGTACCTGAATTATTGCCGGTAGCTGAAAGAGACACTGTAACCCAACCAGAAGTAGCAAATTTATTGATGAGATTAGTTGAGGAAGTACTCACCGGTAACGCAGCATTGTTTGAAAACGCCCAGGAGACAGCAGTTATAGTATCGTTCCAGCTTTTGTTATAGAAAACTACGTTTTGCCCGATGCAATAAAAAGAAGTCAGGGAAGCTCTTGCAGATATGGAGGGTGTGGCGCAAAAGTCGGGCACGGGCAGCATATCTGGCATAGGATTATTCATGCCGGTGCGCAAAAAGTTGGCCGTGGTGACGAGGCTATCCCTATGCCCAAAATCCAATTGCAGCACATACTGCATGTAAGCGCCCTGACCATAAGTAAACATGATGGCACAACTATCCACGTTTGACATCACGTTCTGCCCATTGGGCGTATCGCAGGTAGTACCATAAATATTGGCACAAGTAAAAAAGGTATTATCACAAGGGGGAGTATCTGGTATGCCGTCATTGTCAACACATCCGGAACTACAGCATCCGCAGGGATTTGGCAAATTCAAGTAGTTTCCAAAAAAGCCTGCAACGCCAGTAGCATATGTGTAACTATTCCAGTATATGATTATGCCATCGTAATAAGGCGCATAGGCAGCCTCATAAGGAGTGTAGGCATAGTTGAATGATGGCAGATCGTAACACAGCCAAACATTCAGATATTTATCCGGCGGCCACTGACCGATTTCCGATTGGAGTGGAAAAGCATTCTGCGCATAAGTAAGATAAGTAAAGATGTGCTCTATTCCTTTTGTCTGATTTCCGTTAGGGTCAACGGTGGCAAGTTTAAATGCTATCTGCGTACTGGCGGCAACAGGTTTGAATTTGTCGATAATATTGGCTGTATCCGCAGTCGTCATCAGGAACCGACCATTGATAACGGACATCAGGTAATAAATATCGTCGTCGGCAAGCAGTTCATCGCCATAGTTATGCAGCACATGGAAAACAACCGGGATAGTATACAGAACCCCGCTACCGCTTGTTCTTCGTTCTGTTCTGGACCAATCAATTTTGTTTAGCTGTGCCTGCACCTGCTCAGAAAGCTGCTGGCGATAATAAGCCGTAGCGGCATTGCGCGGCGCTGCCAGTCCGGTAGGCTGTGCCGCAGCATATAAAGAACTCACTGCCAAAAAAAATAATAGTAGAACTAAACGCATAGGCACACGAACTCCCTGATATAGACGTATAATATTAGCGAAATCTTGGGTGTCTTACAAAATATTGTTTGCGTCTCACAGATACTGCGCTTCCTCATCGTCAAGCAGCAACTGCATGAGCTGCTGTATCTCGTCGGCTTTGCGGTCTTCGCGGATGTAGCGGTAGCAGAGTGCCAGCTCTTCCATCATTTTGTAAATGACGCGCTTGGCTGAGAGGGGCTTGAAGTAAGACTCGGTATCGTCAGCGTTAATTTTGCGCAGATAGCTATCCACATCTGTCTGGGTGTAGACCATGCCGCTGATGGGGTCTATATAAAACTGTATCTGCTGCACGGGAGTGGGCTCCACGCTCATAAAACTTTGCAGGGTATCGATATAGGCAAAGATGAACTGGCGCGGCACATCGACCGCGAAAATGGGTATATCCAGCATTTCGCAGAGGGCGAGGTACAGCACACCTATGGTGTAGGCATTGCCCTGCTTGCTCTCAATGACCTGGTTGATGAAGAAATACTTAGGGTCCCGGGTGGTGAGCTCGTGGCCGGCGAGCTTGTAAAAATTATAGAGGATGCTGTTGAATACATTGACCTGCTCGAGGGGCGTGAGATAATTGTTGAGCTCGAGCCATATATTGCGGCGCATCTGGTCGAACTGCGTAAGTATGGCCGGGACGTTGAGATCGGGGAACTGGAAACGGGCCACGAGTATAGCGCCACGAAGTATTTCGGGCTTTTCCATTTTGCTCCATTCGAGGAAATCCTGCTGGAGATCGTGAAAATGAACGCGATGTATGAGCAACTCTATACGTTCCTGCACCCCTTCGTCCTCCGTCACTTCCCATAGCTGCTCCAGGTTGGGTATGATCTCCCTGCCATAATGCAGCAACTGGGAGGCTACGGTATCGTATACCTCGTCGTCGGGGTCATCTATCAACCTTAAAAGTGCTGTTATCTCTTTATTTGATTGCATAGGGCAAACAAGCAGCTAAAAATTTAAAACAGAAATACACTTACTTCTTCTTTCCGCGCGGCGCCTTCTTAGGCGGATTTGCTTTGGCCTCGTCTATGATCGCTTTTACTTCTTCTATAGTCAGGTCTTTGGCCGTTTCCGCTTTTTCTTTCGGTATCTTGTAATTACGTAAACCCTGCTTGATATACGGGCCGTATGGTCCCTTCAGGATCCGGATCTTTTCTTTTTCAAATACCTTTATCTCGCTCTCCAGCTTTGCTTTGCGCTTCTCTTCTATGAGGGGGGCTACTTCCTCCATCTCTACGGTATAAGGGTCCATCTCTTTCTTAAGAGAGTAGAACGCGCCTGCATGCTGTGCATAAGGGCCAAAGCGGCCTATATTGACAGTAACGTCCTCAGCTTCGAACTGGCCGAGATTGCGGGGCAGGCGGAACAGTTCAAGCGCTTCCGTAAGGTTTATGGTCTCAATGCTCTGGTTGGTACGCAGCTTTGCAAAGCGGGGCTTTTCTTCGCCCTCCGAAACACCTATCTGCACCATGGGTCCAAAACGGCCAAGGCGGGCCACTACCGGCTTACCGCTCACGGGGTCGGTACCCAGTTCACGCTCGCCTGCCGCACGGCCTGCATTCTCTGTAGTGTGCGTTACCAGTTCGTGGAAGGGCACATAGAAATCATCGAGCATCTTGCTCCATTGCTGGCGGCCTTCTGCTATCTCGTCAAATTCGGCTTCGATCTTCGCGGTAAAGTCATAGTCCATGACCTTGTGGAAATGCTCGCGGAGGAAGTCGGTGACTACCATACCGAGGTCGGTAGGGAACATTTTATTTTTTTCTGCGCCTACGTTCTCACTGCTCGTAGTAACGGATATTTTATCGTTTTGCAAAGCCAGCACCTGGAAATTGCGCTTCACGCCTTCTTTCTCGCGCTTCTCTACATAGCCACGCTGCTGCACGGTGCTGATGGTGGGTGCATAGGTAGACGGGCGGCCAATGCCGAGCTCTTCCAGCTTTTTAACAAGGGACGCCTCGGTGTATCTTGGCTGTGGGCGCGAGAAACGCTCCGTAGCCAGCATACGCTGCATATCCAACACCTGGGCGGCAACGAGCGGCGGCAACATGCCTTCGGCCTCGTCTTCGCCATCTTCATCATCACGGCCTTCGCTATATACTTTAAGGAAGCCATCGAAACGCATCACTTCGCCGGTGGCAGTGAGCGGATCGGGCTGGGTAGATACTGTGATACGGGCAATGGTACGCTCCAATACGGCATCTGCCATCTGGCAGGCCATGGTACGCTTCCAGATGAGCTCGTAGAGACGGCTGGTATCTGCATCGCCAGCGGTCATGGCCCTCATATCTGTGGGGCGTATGGCCTCATGCGCTTCCTGCGCAGAGTCGTTCTTTGTTTTGTAAATACGCTTCTGGTGGTACTTCTCGCCATACTGGGCAATGATAGCCGCGCGCGATTCATCAATAGCCGTTTCTGACAGGTTGACGGAGTCGGTACGCATATAGGTGATATGCCCGTTCTCATATAGTTTCTGAGCCAGTAGCATGGTCTTGGATACAGAGTAGCCCAACTTGCGGCTGGCCTCCTGCTGTAACGTAGAGGTAGTGAACGGCGCCGATGGCGATTTTTTGCCAGGCTTCACCTGCACATCCTTTACGGTATAGGATGCGCCTACACACTGCTGCAGGTAAGCTTCTGCACCTTTCTCATCCTTTATCTTATCCGGGCCTTCGGCCTTAAAAGTTACCTTCTTTTTATTGATATCTTCAGCGCTGAAAATAGCTTCTACTTTGAAGCTGCTGATCACGTTAAACTTATTGATATCGCGCTCACGCTCTACGATGAGGCGAACAGCGACTGACTGCACTCTGCCGGCAGAAAGGTTATTGCGCATGCTCATCTTGCGCCACAGCACCGGCGACAGCTCGAACCCAACGATACGGTCGAGTATACGGCGGGCCTGCTGAGCGTTCACGAGGTCCATGTTCACGGTACGCGGATGCTCAACGGCCTTCAGTATGGCCGATTTGGTAATTTCGTGGAAGACTATACGTTTTGTATTATAGGGGTCCAGGCCCAGCTCTTCGCACAAATGCCATGATATGGCCTCTCCCTCACGGTCCTCATCCGTTGCCAGCCACACATCATCCGATTTCTTTGCCAGTGACTTCAGTTCCTTCACCACCTTTACCTTATCGTCAGACACTTTGTATTTAGGCTTGTACCCGTTTTTGATATCAATGCCCATGTCCTCTTTTTCGAGGTCACGGATGTGGCCATAACAGGACTTGACCTCAAAATCACTACCCAAAATCTTCTCTATGGTCTTAGCCTTGGCAGGCGATTCCACTATCAACAAATGCTTTGCCATCCCGGTATTTTCAATTTTCGCAGCCTAAATTCAGGTCAAGCGTGTGCAATAATAGAATAATGTTTTGAAAAAGAAAAAAGAGACCTTCCCAAAACGACAGGAAAGCCTCTTAATACGGAAATAAACATTGTTAATGCATTACTAATACCCTCCCCGTTGACCGCTCCTGATCAGTAATTACGGTATATATATAGATGCCGGGTGGGAGATAAGCTGTATTAAATACACAGTTGCCGACGGTAACACCCCCTATTTTTTGTGAAGCTACCTGCTGACCGAGCATATTGAAAAGTGTGGTTGTAACCGCTGACGGATGGGTTAATGAATAACTGATGGTGAGCTCATCAATAGCAGGGTTCGGCGTAGCGGTGATGCTATTGCCTGTGCTTATTTCTTCCAACCCTTCAAAACAAAAGGGGTAAAGATTGCACGAAGGACAGACGAGATGATAAGCAATTTCCGGATACTGCCGAATGTCAGGAGAAGTAGCACTCCAGCCAAATGTAGGAATGTAAAAAGGGTCAAGGGCAAATGAATCAGGAATATCTTTGAAGAGCCCCGTATTGCCATGGTCTAATATATTGTAATATGGCCATTCTGGAGGAGGTAAGGTAGTGGTGACCAATGCAGAATCGGTAAGCGTATAATAGTTAACAATAGGCAGAAACATATTGTAACGTGTTACCGGTGGCACAGCACCAATCAGCGTATCGCCAGGCAGTGCAGTGAAGATTCCTGGCTGGCCAGTGATGAATGTAATCACACAGGCAACCATGCCCCCATACCCATTCACGGGCGACAAAGCCCCCGAAGCATTCCTTATAACAATAGACTTATTATAATAACCGGTGTCCGCACTAGTGAGCAGCACGTCCATATATTGTGCCGGCACACCTCCGGTTTGACCAACAGCCACATAATTTGTACTATCGTAAGTAACATCCGGAGTAATTACAGAATGATAATGCCCCCCAGCCAAGGCCACATCAAAAACACTTGAACTTGAAGTGCCATTACCTACTAAAAAAGAAAGACGAAGTGTATCTACCACACCCGGAGCTGCATTTGACCCATAATTATAGAAGCCGAACAGAGCTATTGAGTCCACCGTGTAGGCATCTCCAGTATATAACTGCATGAGCGGTGGGCACGGGAACAGATCAGTGCGATTGAAGCTGGAGTCTGCGGGCTGGAGGACATTGCCTAGAGAAACCATGGTATTGTATACCGGGCCTGAAGGAGTAGCAACAATACCGAAAGTATCTTTCCAGAGAGGCGTAGCATAACCGTAAATATAATCGGAGCCGGTACCCACCGCTCGGTCGAAATTGGTTTTTAGGTCCATGTATATGCCGTAGTCATACCAGCGGGAAGGAGCGGCGGTAGTCTTGCGGGCACCGATAGTAGGCGACATATGCTTGTCCATAAAATCCCGGTGAATGGCTGAGATATCGACAGGAACAGCATAAGGCTGAGGCCGCTGCGCAAGCGCCTGAACCGCTATTATTATAAACGTCAAGAGCAAGGTAACTTTCTTCATACTGCCCGGAAATGTGTTATATAAAGTTACTTATTAAATTGTACAACTGCAAGAATTACGGGCAATAAAAAAGGGTAGCAAAACGCTACCCTTTTTCAA
>JABDCE010000044.1:0-981 GCA_013288285.1 Bacteroidota bacterium | reverse complement strand
AACTACACGGCCTGTAGTACGCTCGCCATTAGCTTCCAGCGTATAAACATAAACGCCTGAAGCAAGAGAAGAGGTATTGAACACAGCCTTACCAGAAGTAGAATTGCTGATATTCTGAGTAGCTACTACCTGGCCTACTACGTTTGTAAGCGTTACTTTCACATCAGCAGCAGTAGTTAAAGAATACACTATATTCAGCACGTTAACTGCCGGGTTTGGCGTAGCAGTAATGCTGCTCAACAGTGTAGAGCCGTTAACACCTTCATCAACAAGGGTACATGTAGTACAAGTAAAGTGAAAGCCAATATTTGGGTACTGATAGTAGTACGCGCCTGAAGGAACACCAGACCAAGCCCAGTTTGGAACATACTGATTTTCCCAGCCATGATCATAGTTAGGCAGTGTTTTGAAAAGACCATCATTGAGGTTGGTAGCATCATAAGGAGCCCAGTCAGGAGTAGTGGTACCAAGTGTACCGGCGGCAGGTGTACCGGTAGTATAATAGTTAATAAGTGGAGAATAAATGTTATAATAAATATGCCCGGGGCCATATAAAGAATCACCCGGCAGCGTTTTAAGTATGGCAGCCGGCTCTCCTGTTATGAACGTTTGCGCACAGGCCACGTAACTATGTGCCGCAACGGGAATTGTAGTGGCACCTGTTTCGACCCCTGTATGAGCAACAACATTTGCTGCTATGTGGAAAGTCTTAAATTGGTTAAAAGAAGACGTATCTGCGTTACTTAAAAGTACATCCATATAAGTAACCGGGGCACCAGAGCCATTCTGAGCAGCAACTACAGTAACACTATCAAAAGGTATATCTTCAAAAGTGATATTACCGTAATGACCACCAGAAGTGCTACCTGGGAATACATCACTACTTGTTGTGCCAGCGCCATATACAAGAGACAACCTCAATGTATCAACATGCGCAGCGGTAGCCTTTGAACCATACTCATAGAAATATTCAACAGATAT
>JABDCE010000043.1 GCA_013288285.1 Bacteroidota bacterium | reverse complement strand
TCAAGAGTTCGGCAGCACGTGCAGAGAAAGACGGAAAGTTTTCGAAGCCCTTAGTAAACCTGATAAACGAAGAGAAGTGGACGGGGCTATTTACACCAACAACATACGGGGGACTACAAGCAGGCATACCGGAAGGATTGCAGATACTCGAAGCTATAGCAAAGGCTGACGGCAGTGCGGGATGGGCTGTGACCAACAGCGCCCTGGCAGGCTGGCAGACTGGGTTTGTGAACGCGGCTGTGGTGAAAGAAATAACCGGCAAAGAAAAACCTTTGCTGGCCGGAACAACGGCAGCAACAGGCACCGCTGAAAAATCGAAGACGGGCTACACTATTAACGGAACATGGAGTCATGTAGCCAATGCGGGAGAAGCGGCGGCTTTTTCGCTGAAATGTGTAGTAACCAAAAACGGCACACCTGTAAAGGACGACGCGAACAAAAACCAGGTGATATCGGTAGTATTGCTGCAGAGCGAGGTGACTATCTCAGCTGCGGGTGAAACTATGGGGCTGGTAGCAGCGACGAGCAGCGACGTGGCAGCAAACAGCGTTAAGGTAGCCAGCGACAGGACATTCTCTACTGATGATGCAGCTAAAGTAAAAGCAAGACTGTATGAATTCCCGTACCTGCAACTAACAGAAGCTGCACTGGCGGTGAATATAGCTGGCATGGCTGCTCATTTTACAGATCTGTACGATACGATGATAGCCGGAGTGAAAACACCTGTCGGCCTGGATGTAAACAGTGAGCATATGGTGCAGGACACCTACGAGAAACATGTGCTGAAAATGAAGGACGCCCATATGAAGCTGTACTATGCCGTGGAACTGGCATGGGAAGCATGCACTAATCGCAGGCCGATAAAGGATACCATACTGTACAAAGTAAGCTCTGCCGCGCAGGAACTGACCAAAAGGGCGAGGGAGTGTGTGGATGCTATATACCCATTTTGTGGTATTGCCGCTATGGAGCGCAACAGCGACATAAACCGTGTGTGGCGCGACCTGCATACAGCCGCACAGGATGGCCTGCTGGTTTTTGGCGGGTTGTAAACCAGGTATAAAATTACTCGTTTGTTTTCTGGCATGGCATTTGATGTATTATCTATGTACCAATGATGTAAGGCTATGACACTGAGCGAAACATGGTTCATGGAAGGGTTTATAGACTTTGAACTACAGAAATACCGGCTGCTTGCCTACCTGGCCGATGTAAAACAATCATTTAATGAGACCAAACTATATCCGCAACTGTCGGATATAGTTTTTCATTACAACAACCTGATCAGTTTCAGGGATAGTAAGAAACTGCTGCAAGACAAATTTCCGCGGAAGATGGACGGGATAAGCCTGCAGCGCATGGAAATTGTCTATGAGCAAATACTTGCAGATACAGAGCTGATGTGCGAGTTGGAAAGCATTACCCAGTACGCTATAGATGAAATGAAGGGCACCATAAACGAGGGTGCGGAGATATACGATTTTGTAGAGAAAAAGCTGGAGATAGAACCCATAGGCATTATTCCGCTGTATAAAAATGAAGGATACGTATTCCTGCGCTATGGGGCTCTCCCTGACGTGCGTATCTATAACTATAACGTCACCATCTTTGAACATAAGGACGCGCGCTTCAAGGGGATCAGGATGGAATATGTAGACAGCAGGGTGAAGAACCTGGCCAATACTTATGAACACATAAAACTGGACATTATCAGAGCCTACCGCATGCTGCCCAATCCGGCGGTGTATAAAGTGGAATTCCCGCTGAGTGTGCCGTTTGATGAAACGCTGCTACCGATCACCAAACGGGTACTGATGCGGCATATTGGCACAGCATAAACCCGAGAGCGAGAAACAGAGCGGAGAGCGATAAGCTCACGAGTAAAGTATTTCCCTTACTGTTTGACATAATAAAAATAAAACCCGTCCACAAAATCCTGGGTAATGATCATGGTGTCGTTATGACTGCTCATGATGCCCAATAGTATGCCCTGTACTTTAAGAAAATCAGTCACGCCGCCGGAAGTTAGGAATGCGGTATCGTGTTCTATGGCGTAGGTGGTGTTTACATTACTGGTATCGGTGAGAATATTGGCAGTGGAGTCGGCCCTGAATGTATAGGTAAGTGAATGGCCGGTAGAGGCCGGGGTCTGGTGCACGCCAGCTATGCCGCCGGTGGTGAGTACCCACTTCCAGGTACCTACCGGGGTAAATGCCGGGGTGATATCGGGGGTCTTGGGGTTCTTCCGTTTACAGGCTATAGCAGTAAACGACAGTAGTATAATAAGATAAGTTACATATTTCATCCGGGGAAACATTAGGTTCATTGGGTGCAAAGTTAAGTGTTTTAAATTTTGCAGTAAAAGGGTGCTGCGGGCATTTGTATTTTAGAAAGATTATTTTGTACATTTGGTTTGCTATTATTTTATTGTTAACGCTTAAAAGCCAATTATGAATACACGCACACTCAATACTAACACACAAAAACATAAAAAGACCTTTTTCGCCGCAAAAGTGGCTGCTATATGCGGCCTGTCGCTGGTGAGTATAACATCTATGGCCCAGAAAGGATTTGATTTTGGTTTTTTGATAGGGGCTGGGACAACGACGCTGATCAATAAATCAGACCAGGCCGCAGGTGCGGAATTAAATTTCAAACAAAACATAAGTGTGCCTTTTGGTGTGACTGCAGGATATACCTTCAATGAGCATACAGGCGTGGAAATAGACGCTATGTATTCTACCCTGGGGCAAGGGTATACGGGTGTGGGTACGGCTACCCCAGATCCTAAAGTATTCAGTACTCAATTAGCGGGACTGGCAGCAGCTAATAAAATAGATATTACGGGTAACTTCAATGCAAGAGTAGCTTTACAGACCGTGCAGATACCTGTTTTGTTCCGCTATACCGGCGACAGAACCAATAAGATATTCTTCAGCTCGTACATAGGGCCTGAGTTCAATATGTTCAATACGGCAGTATTTCATATAAACGGGTATGAAGCGCCTCCAACTAATTACAGCGTACAACCGCAGAATATGTATAACAGAATGACCGTGGATGGCGTGATAGGCGCCGGAGCTGGCTTTAACCTGGCCCCAAACTGCGTACTGATGACAACATTCCGGTTAGACTATGGCTTCCAGGATATAGAGAACAAAAATCTGATGTTTTCATACAATGGCGGGCCTTCTGAGAAATACTATGGCACAGGCCGTGGCGTCACAAACAGCGGCGCAGCAGGCGTGATTGTAACCCTGAGTTACAAACTGGTGCCGAAAGCAAAAGAAGCACCTGCAAAAAAGAAATAAACACACAAGTCAATCTCTAAAAGGAAAGCAGCCGGAACAAATGTTCCGGCTGCTTTCTTTTTTATTCAGTACCTACTTTTTCTTTTCAGCAGAGTCATCAAGTTTCTGCTCGTTATCGTCCAGCTTCTTATCTACCAGGAGCAGGCGCGGATCAATAGCCACTTTGTAAGGCTTGTAGTCTACCTGTATATGCAGGGTGGTCTTTCCCGTCTTCAGTTTGTACCTCTGGATTGTAGCGGGCCATTTGTGGTCTTTGTAAACACCCACCTCTACATAGTTCTCTGAGGGCGCGTCTATTTCCTTACCTGCAGTATCGATGTACGACTTCTTAGACTCTACGGTAACGTCTACCGTATAGTTATTGCCTGACTTTGTAGCTTTCGCATCAGTGACCTTGTTATCATAAAAGGTGATCTTCTGGAAGGCATCGGTGATAAAATACTGCATAGAATCTGGTGTGGACGCACGCACAGAAGCCAGGAAGTCGAGGGTGGTAGGATAAGGAGGGCCCTGGAACGCGTAGCGGTCTATAAAACGCTTGATAGCATGGTTGAAGCTATCTTCGCCAATATACTTTGCTATGGAGTGTATGACCACACCGCCCTTACGGTAATAAATATAGTCCTGACGGTCATCGAGGTAAGCGAGGGGCTTTTCCTTTTCTGATTCGCGGGAGCGGCCAGTGAGGTACCTATCGAGCTCCATGTGCAGGAATTTTTTCACCCGCTCTTCACCATACTCTTTTTCCATAACCATTATGGCGCCATACTGTGCCATCGTCTCTGAGAGAATAACCCCTCCTTCTACTTTTGCACCGATGACCTGGTGGGCAAACCACTGGTGAGCCACTTCGTGGCAGGTAACATAAAACGGATAGTCGATATTGTCCTTATCGCTGTCGTCGACGGAGGCAATAAAGCCGAAGCCTTCAGAGAAAGGGATAGTATTTGGGAAGGACTGCGCAAATGTAGAATACCGTGGAAACTCTAAAATGCGCACCTGCTTGTGCTGATAAGCAGAGAAGTTAGCAGTATAATAATCCAGCGACTTCTTCATGCCGTTGAACATACGATCCAGGTCGTACTCGTGCCCTTTGTGGTAGTATATCTCCAGGTTCACATTGTTCCAGGTTTCTTTTTTCACTTCGTAGCGTGCAGACAGGAATGAATAAAAGTTTAGGATCTTACTGTCCATCTTGTAATGGAAGTAGTGCCTGCCGTTCTCCGTCCATTCGCGCAGCAGGTAGCCGGGAGCAATGGCGGTCTGATCTGGCGCGGTGCTTACCGTGGCCTCAAAAGTGATAAAGTCTGCATCATGAGAAATGCCGTTGTATTGGTAAGCGGGCGTATCTGTAATAGGCAGCGATGTAATGCGGTAACCCAGCTTGTGTTTTTTTCGTTCGTTGTTGTCGGCGAGCTCCATGCCTGCGTTGTACCCTATACTGGGCAGAAACACTTTGTTGTTGACAAAAGTACCATTGTAAATGGGCGCACCGAGGCCGGTAAAATCATGCGTGAACCCATGATTTTCCATATCTACAACGAACGCGAGCGATAGTGAGTCGCCGGGCTGTAAAGGCTGTGCCAGCTTATAAATACGGTAGTCGTAGGTTGTATCATCGAGCACTAACTGCGCCTGCCTTGAAAAAGCATAGCTTTTAATTTTCACCTCCGACGACTCAAATACATGAATGGAATCAATGGGCTGGTTAGTTTTATTTTTCATCACGAACGTGCCGGCAGCATGGAGTGTACGCTGGTACGGAAAAATATCCACGTTGAGCAATACATCTGTGATCTTGGGCTGGGGGGCGAACTCAAATTTTTTGAACTTCTTTTCATACTGAGCCTGTAGCTCCCCGGTCTGAAAATCGGTCAGGAACCTATTCTCCACATTGGTATTGTAGTATATAAAACTACCACAGCTGATAAAAATAACTGCTCCCAATATGGTAACCGCCCACGACACACGGTTGGCTTTACCTGTGGAGTCGGCAATGCGTAATTTCAGTCTTCCCTCGCTGCCCCGCGCCCACCACAGGCTGGACAGCGCTGCAAGCACCAGGCAGAAAGCGCCCCAGTATACCTTGAACACGATGAAGGAATAAATGGCATGACCGAAGCCGTTCATATCGGAATAGTTGATGCCCGGATCGGAAGAGAACACGAACAAATTGTGCTTCAATACCAGCGCCGCAAAGAACGCGTTCCAGAAATAGAATAGTCCTACGATGAAATAGCCCACAAACTTATTGTTGACGAGCGTCTGCACAAAAACAGCAAGGACAGACAGCAGCACAAAATCAATTAAGCGAATGCCATAGAGGTATTTGATATAAAGCAGTATCTCGAAATGCGTATACCCTTTGACTGACTGAACAATGACACCGCATACCATGATGATGGTCAGCAGCAATACCTGCATAAAAATAAGCCCAATAAGCTTGCTCACATAAAAGACCCAGTTAGGCACCGGCAATGAGTCGAGGATATTGCTCATATTGAAATCGCGGGCACGCCACACTATTTCCCCGGAAAACATGATGGTAAGAATGACCATAAACAACATGAACGTACCACCGAATGCCTCTACCATCATATAGGTGACCGGATAAATGGCTGTCTCATATATTTTACCCAACTGTATGGCCGAAAGGAATAAAAATAACATACCGAAGAGCATGATGATGCGGAAGTATGTATTTCTCCATATCGTGCGACATTCATTGACAGAAAGGCCCCAGAGGCTTTTTAGGTTGTTGCCGGTAGTAAACGATTGCGACACCTTAGGTAGTTGGCTCCGCTTGAAAAAGGATGGTACGAATGAAAGTTTTGAACTGTCTGCCAGCAAGGCTTTCTTAAAGAATACCCTGCGCGGGCTGGACGTAAATGAAAAATAGGAATAACCGATGCACCAGACCACACAGCCTACCGACAGCCAGATAAGCCGGTTGATAAGAAGCAAACCACGCATTGAAAAATTGAGGTGATTCATTTCGTAAGTGCTCCAGTATTTACTGGCGGCCCGCTTGGCAAAACTGCCCATGGGGTCGGCAAGCGCGGCAATGGTCTGCTTATCCAGCGATCCGAAGAAGGAACCAGACACACCTATGGCAACAAAGAAAATGATGAGCGACAACCAGATCACGAAGATATCACGGGCTATAAGGCTTACCGCAAAGAAGATAGCACCATCTATCAAGGCATTGGGAATAACGGTCTGCCAGTACGCACTGACGTAGGGAAGCAGCATAAAGGCCCCTATCTTTTCGTGGTTGACCCACGGCGAAGCATAACCCAGCATGAGCCCGAAAGCAGGGCCGGTAAGTATGAGGAGCGTTATGAACATGGACCCGGCAAAACGACCCGATAAATAGTCGAACTTGGAGACCGGGGTGGTAAAGATCATGGTATAGGTATTGTCCTTAAAATCTTTGAGTACCGCGTTGCCCACTATAGCCACCAGGATGATGAGGCCGATGTAGCTATTGATCGTTGAAAAGAAAATATCGATAACGATAGGCGCATTGGCCATTATTTTCTCTCCACGAATATTAAAATTGGCATCGGGGAACGCGCCGCCCGCTAAGAGCGCAAGAAAAAAAGTAACGGCAACCAGTATAAAGAAGTAAACATAGGTAGACATTGACCTCATGAGTCGCCTTACCTCAAATGCAAATATGGAACTAAACATAGTTGTTCATTAAAAGGTTAGGAAATGTTTGAGAAATAAATGTCTTCCAGCGTTGCCTTCTCTGGCACGAAGCCATTTCCGGGGTCGGACTCGCTGTTGATGTAGACCCGCATGAGGCCGCCGGATAACCGGGCAATGACCATTTTATATTCGGCCTGGTATTTAGCCACTTCATCTTTTTTCACCTTCTTGCTCCATATGCGGTTATCGAGGCCCTGTACCAGGTGCTCCGGATTGCCGCGCTGCACTACTTTGCCCCCGGAAATAATGGCCATGTCGTTGCACAACTCACTTACATCATCCACGATATGGGTAGACAGAATAATAATGATATTCTCCCCTATTTCACTGAGCAGGTTATTGAAACGCAGTCGTTCGGCAGGATCCAGGCCAGCGGTAGGCTCGTCCACTATTATCAATTTCGGATTGCCTATAAGGGCCTGCGCTATACCGAAACGCTGCTTCATGCCGCCGGAATAACCGCCCAGCGATTTGCTGCGGTGGTTATACAGGTTCACCTGCTCCAGCAGGGCTTTCACCAGTTCTTTCCGCTCACCAGCATTTGCAATGCCTTTCAGCCTGGCTATATAATGCAACATTTCCTCTGCGGATACTTTGGGATACACGCCAAACTCCTGCGGGAGGTAGCCCAATACTTTCCTGAGCTCCTGCTTCTGCTTGAAGACGTCGATGTCGCCAAACATAATGCTGCCGGTGTCGGCATCCTGCAATGTGGCTATGGTGCGCATGAGCGACGACTTACCTGCGCCATTGGGCCCAAGCAGTCCAAACATGCCATTGGAAATACTAAGATTAATATCTTTCAGCGCCTGTACGCCATTGGGGTACGTTTTGGATAGCCCGGATATCTGTAACATGATAAATGATTTTTATAATAGTACATCGTTAAAGTAATACTTTTGTTACAGAAGCGGCGAAAAAAATAAAAGGAGGGGTGAACCGACAGAAATGTCATACGAACAGTGGTTGTAGTTGAGTTGTTTCGCGCAATTCAAATATTCGCAAATCGGGTAGCCCTTACAGGGGCAAAAAATCCCGATGGGCGTGATCCCGATGGGCGTGATCCCGATGGGCGTGATCCCGATGGGCGTGATCCCGATGGGCGATGCCCATCGCTATGAGATTTTGCCCTTTCAGGGCGTGTCCTCCTTACTACGATTTTACCGCTGCATGCATATTTCAAACTTGCGCAAAGCCCCTATCATTTCGCAATTAATCTCTATTTTTGAAAAAACATTGCAAAATGGAATTTGCTGACCTTGACCTCAATAAAATATACACTTATGCAGACTACTATAAATGGAAGTTTGAGGAACGTGTGGAACTGATAAAGGGACGCATTTTCAAAATGAGCCCGGCACCAAATCGCAGGCACCAGGAGGTATCGGCCTTTATACATGTAGCCATATACAATCACCTGAAGGGCTCGAAGTGCAAGGCATACTCCGCGCCGTTTGACGTGCGCCTGCCCCGAAAATCGAAAGACGATAAGGATATACTGACGGTATTGCAACCGGACATTTGCGTGATATATGATGAATCGAAACTGGATGATAAAGGTTGTATAGGCGCGCCTGATATAGTAGTAGAGATCCTTTCTCCGGGCAATAATGCAAAGGAGATGCGCAACAAATATGAAGTGTATGAGGAAGCGGGCGTAAAAGAATACTGGATCGTTTCTCCGCAGGATGAAACCTTTCTTGTGTATACTTTGACAAACGGAAGCTATACGCCATCACGGACAATGACGACAGGGGACGTAGTTTCTTCTTCTGTTATCCCCGGCTTTTCATTGGATCTGTCACAGCTTTTCAGTAAATAAAATCATCCGCAAATACCTATGTTTTTAGACTTTAAGAATAGCGGGGACACATCAGATCTCATCAACAAGAAGCACGCACTGATCGATGAGCAAACGTCGCCCCTGCAACGGATAATGTGGGCATACAATATCAATGAGCCCGAGAAAAGGTTCTTTGAGAATAACATCTGTGCTTTCCATGTAGGGAACGGCTACTTCCTGAGCGTGGCACACAATCTGCGGATACAGGCTGGCTACTACCGGTCTATCAGCCAGGAGATTTATAAGAAAGAATTACTGCCGATACTGGACGGGGCGCAAACACGCTTCCTGGACCAGCAATATTTCACAGATGACTATACCGGCAAAAAATACCTGAACACTGATGACCCGGCCAACCTGCAGGTGATAGCCAATATCCTGAAACAAAAAAGATTTGATACACGGTGGGTGACGCTTTCTAAAAAGAAGATCTGCAAGCCACACCTGCTGTTCCAGTTCAAGAACAATTTATTTTACAACGACACTGCACTGACCCGCTACTTTGGCACAGAGAACTACCTTTTTGAACAAGCCATTCACCAACATACATTCCTCCTGGAGGTGGAGCTGGTGAAGGCATTTTACAGCGCGGATATTGCTCTGTACAGGATAGTGGATGCGCCAAAAGAAATCATCGACAGGATACCATCTGTTGACATTAACTACGACTTCCTTGATGAATCGATGGATAAGATATACTGCCTGCAAAGTTCGCCGGCAGGGTCTGCAGGGAGGCTGCTGAATGCCGCAGATATGGAGGGTATGCTGGACCATTTCAATGTGTTCCCTGACGAGGTGGAGGGCAACTATGTGTTTGAAGGATTCCGCTACCTGATAAAAGGATATTTCCGTTTCGGCTCGTCTGGTGCGCCCTACCTTTTTTACGATGGCGCCAGAGAGAAATACGTAGTGAACGCGATACAAAGCGAGGCAAGCGGTATACAGCTTTCCATAAAAAATGAACGGGAGGGTAACTATCAATACATCAATGCTATTGCCTCGCCGCTATACATCATCAAAGACGAGCTGGAGAAGTACCTACAAGAACCATGATGATTTAATCAACGTTTATTATCTCTACCGTTTTGCCGTTCAGCAAAAATGAGCTGCCTGTTTTCAATGTCATCAGTTTGAGGCCAATGGGAGAAGCTGCTGAAATAGCATAGTAGTTACAGCCGTCTACGTTTAACTGCCCTGCGCCAATGGCAATGTAGTAATTCCCGATACTTGTGTAGACTAATGACCCAGGCTGGGCTGTCTCGCTTTTATGAGCCGGACTGATCCGCTCCAATACCTGTTTCAGTTTATTCAGTTCATTTATCCGGGTACGGTTCAGGTCTATCTCCTGCTGCATGAGTTCACGACCTGTCTCATATTTATCACCGGCACTGCTTTTTGTTTCATTGTTGGCGGCTTCCCGGGCCTCGGCGATCACCCTCTTTATATCAGCCTCACGCTTACTAATGTATTCGCCGCAAAGCCGGTAAAGCTGTTCTTTTAATGTAGACATATCGAAAGCCAAATAAGCGGTGAAAGTAGTACTTCTTCCATAAAAGGCAACTGCAACAACCGTGCTAACTGTCTCTCTGGCACGATTTTATTAAGCCTATTGAAAAAAACACCATTATGCAACCAACTACACGAATCCGGGCAATAGCCCTGGCACTAATACTCCTGGGCACGGCTACCAGCTATGCACAGAACAATGCCCCAAACAACAAACCACAGCAAAAGGATGAGTCGTATGGCAATACGCTGAACTTAGGTATCGGTATTGGCTATTACGGGCAGTCGGCACCGTTCTTTATGGCCAGCTATGAGTTTAACGTTGCCAGGAATTTTACCCTGTCACCATTTATCGGCATCTCATCTTATCGCAGCTACGATGATTACTACTATGGCGGCAACCATTATTACTACCATGAAACGATAGTACCGATAGGCGTAAAAGGCACCTATTATTTTGACCGGCTGCTGAACCTGAACCCGAAATGGGACATCTACCTTGCCGCATCCCTGGGCTATGTGTTTGACAATGTAGTTTGGGATGATGGCTATTATGGAGACAGGTCTGTAGCCAACAGTGTAAGCAATCTGTACCTGGCCGGCCACATAGGCGCTGAGTACCACATCACACGCCGCACAGGCCTGTTCCTGGACCTTTCGACCGGGATATCCACCTTCGGGCTTGCGTTTCACCACCGTTAACATTATTCATTATATAAAAAATGAGCATTATCCACACGGATGATGCTCATTTATTTTTACCACCAGCCGGACCCGTCGTTCATGGTTTTGATTAGGAACGATAATTAAATAAACGTTCCTTAGTTTTGCACCATGCGCATATTGATGGTTTGCCTGGGAAATATCTGCCGCTCACCGATGGCAGAGGGCTTGCTCAGAGATAAGGTAAAGAAACACGGACTGGATTGGGTAGTGGTATCAGCGGGCACAGAATCCTATCATGTGGGTGAACCTCCTCACCCTTTATCGCAAAAGGTGTGCCTGGCACATGGCATAGATATATCTGCACAGCGTGCCAACAAATTTACCGCTGACGATTTTGACGAGTACGATAAGATATACGCTATGGCTGCAGACGTCTACCGCGAGATACAACAGATAGGCGGCAAAGCTGCCGACATGAGCAAAGTCGATTACTTTCTGAACGAACTATATGCCGACCCATCGTCGCAACACCGGATTAAGAAAAATGAATCTGTGCCTGATCCTTACTACGGCAACGAAGAAGGATACATTACAGCATACCAACTAATAGATAAAACCTGCGATGCTATTATAGCGCGCTACAAGAAAGAAAATTATGTCTAAGCCATCGATACCACAAGGCACCCGCGATTTTTCACCCGAAGAAGTGCGCAAGCGCCAATATATACTGCATACACTACAAGATATTTTTGAGCTCTACGGCTTCCAGCCATTAGAGACGCCCTCTATGGAGAACCTGGTAACACTTACCGGCAAGTATGGCGAAGAAGGCGACAGGCTCATATTCAAGATACTCAATAACGGGCTGCACGAAAAGAAAGAAGAAGACAAGGCAAAGCTGAACGCAGAATGGAACAACCTGCTCAGCAAACCCTACTCTACTCCCGTGGTTACAGAACGGGCACTGCGATATGACCTGACGATCCCCTTCGCAAGGTATGTGGTGATGCACCAGAACGAGCTTGCGTTCCCTTTCCGCCGATACCAGATGCAGCCTGTATGGCGCGCAGACAGGCCACAGAAGGGCCGCTACCGTGAGTTCTGGCAGTGCGATGCGGATGTAGTGGGCAGTACATCATTAATCAATGAGGCTGAATTACTGGGCATATACCAAAACGCCTTTGATAAGTTGCACATACCGGTAACGATAAAAATAAACAGCAGAAAGCTGCTGGCGGCACTTGCCGAACTGTGTGGTATGCCCGAGAAAATGATGGATATCACCATTGCCATGGACAAGCTGGACAAGATAGGCTGGATAGGCGTGGCGAAGGAACTGCAAGAGCGCAGCATAAGTGATGATGGTATCTGGCAAATAGAAAAGGTGATCAATGTAACCGGCAATAACGAACAAAAACTGGCTGCGTTTGCCGACATCATGCAGCACAGCGCCAGCGGAATGGAAGGTATCAATGAGTTAAGCAAAACCCTGGCATACCATAAGGAACTACTTCCACCAAGTGATAAAGATGTGAAGACCGGCATTGAAGTAGACATTAGCCTGGCGCGGGGGCTTAACTACTATACGGGCGTGATAGTAGAAGTAGTGTGCGCGCACCCGGATGTAAAAATGGGCAGCATAGGTGGCGGCGGCAGGTATGACGATCTTACCGGACTCTTCGGGCTAAAAGGATTGTCGGGCGTGGGCGTGTCGTTTGGCATAGACCGTATCTATGATGTGATGGAAGAATTGAAAGTATTCCCGGAACAACTGGCAACCGGCACTGCTGTGATGCTGGTGAATTTTGGCGGAGAGAATGAAATCTATGCGCTCCATTTGTTACAAAAATTAAGAGCGGCGGGAATAGCTGCCGAAATATATCCAGATGCCGCTAAGTTTGACAAGCAGATGAAGTATGCCAATAAGCGCGGCATACCTTATGTAATGCTGCCGGGCGATGACGAGCGCCAAAAAAATATGGTGAGCCTGAAAAACTTCAGCACCGGTGAACAACAACTGCTGACGCCGGATGAGTGTATCCGGATCATTCAATCAGCATAGCAGCAGCACGGCACTTACCTGGTCAACACCATCCTTTTCGTTTGGGTAAAGCCGCCAGACCGGAGCGTGCAGTAGTAAATACCTGCCGGCAGATTACTGCCTGCGAAGGAATACTGGTGCTGCCCTGAAGTCATCTGCTCATTGGCCAGGGTTTGTATCTGCCTGCCTAACTGATCATATATCGTAATGCTGGTAACAGCAGGTTTATCCAGGGTGAACTGTATAGTAGCAGCGGTGTTGAATGGGTTGGGGTAGGTAATGAGACTAAAATCAGGTGTACTTGCCGCGACCTCTTTGATACCTGTGATATCGCCCACCTGCGTAATGAAAGAAGAATACATGCCGCTGGAATGTGTAGCAGCTACTACCAGTCCGTCTGTGTTGCGATAATCGATCATATCTACTACTGCACTCCCGATAGTACTTGTAGCCTGCTGCACCCATACGGTGCTGGTATCGCTAAGGTGCGTTGTGGAGAAGAGGCCTACGCTGGTACCGACCATGTATACTGTGCCACCGGGAACCGGTATAATATTGGCCCAGCGGATAGATGGACCGTCACCACCACCGGTAGATTTGTTTGTCTCCAGGTTGCCTGCGGCTTTGGCCCAGGTAGCGCCACCATCGGCAGAATAGAAAAGACTGTAAACGCCGTAATTAGAGAATGCCACCAACAAGTGATCTGCATTGGCAGGATCTACCGCAATACAACTCACATTAGCATAATACCCTGCATTAAACGTAGGGAAGAAATTGAATGGAGTTTTTGAAGTAATGTTCTTATAGATGTGTATACCTGAATTGGCACTGTCTATCCTGTATACCCTGCCTTCATCTGTACCGAAGTATACACGGTTAGCAGGCACTGTGGAAACAGCAATGGCAGAGATATTGCCGCCCGGCGTGGTGGAGTCGGGATAGCGGGTCCAGTTGGTGGATATGGAATCCCAGTTGCTGGCGTAAGGTATACCGGACAGGTTGTTGTTGCGCCAGAAAGACTTACCCGCGGCGAGGTACATGATGTCATTGTTATTCGGGTCGAGCACGAAGGGCGCCACAAACAAGTAACCGAACCCGCCGATAGGGTCTATGCGGGCGAAGCTGTCCACATTGCCCTTATTGTCCACTTTAGCGCGCATGATCTTTCCGCTCTGTATACTGAAGTAAAATGCCTTGCCGTAGTCGGCAATAGCACAATAGCAGCCATCACCACCACGTGGCGAGATCCAGGGGTCGGTAAGATTCGTTGAATTAGTGAACCAGCTTCCATTGTCCTGTGCGCCACCTATAACAATATTGTCGACTGTAGCATGGTCTATGGCACATGTGTAGAACATAGAAGTGATGTAGCCATTGTTCAATGACGTCCACAACGTACTCGCCACTGTATTGTCGTTGCAATAAAATATGCCACCATCGTTGGTAGAGATCATGTGATCCGGGTTGCTGGGGAAAAAGACAAGCTCATGCTGGTCGGGGTGATGATTCAGGTAGAGGTTCACCACCGGCAGGGTAGTAAATTCCTGGTAACCACCGATATAAGTAGTGTGCGTATTATCAGCAAAACCTGAAGTGGACCGGTAAAGATTTGTGCCACCTATAAACACGGCATTGCTATCGTTAGGTTTTACTTTCACCACGATATCATAAGACCCCTGTGTGGTGAACTTGTCGAACGCACCGCCGGAGATAGGCAGATTCGAAGAGAAATCACGCCAGAAACCACCTGTGCCGCTGCCGTCTCCTGATATATAGTTGTATTTCCACAGGCTGTTGTATTCTATGGTACCGAGATAGTTGGTGTCGGGCTGGCCGTGATTTGGTGTGTTGCCGAGAAAGTAGACCTGATTCTCATCAGTAGGGCAGATGGCTATTTTCACCCGGTTAAAAGTGTCGGGAAAAGAAGCTGGAGTGATGTTTATGAAGGTAGCGCCGTCTGTGCAGCGGAACAGGCCCGAGGTGGCATGCTCGCCAAGATTTTCACTGCTGACCGATGTATACAATATACCGGTCTTTGAGATGGCAATATCGGTATAATAATTTGTGCCCAATGCCCCATAGATCAGGCTCCAGGTGGTACCGCCATCCATGCTTTTGTATACGGTGCCATAGCCGCACGCATACACCACATCATGCGTCATATCAGACGGGTCTGTAACGATGTTCCAGGATATGTCGCCCCAGATGTCGAGAGTAGTGAGGCTGTTGGTAGTGGTAGATGGCAGTATCTGCCATGTCTTGCCACTGTCTACCGACTTATAGATACCATTGCCGAGGTAAAAAGCCCCGCCGCCGGAGGCCGATGTACCCACTGCCTCGCCGGTGCCATAGTACCAGACATTGGTGTGGCCCGGCCTTGTATCCTGTGTCAGGCATGATACACTCTTATACTGATCGGGTGTGGTAGCTGTGTGCCAGCTTTTGCCCTGATCGGTAGAACGCCACATACCGCCGGAAGTAGAGCCGGCGACCAGGTTATTCTCATTAGTTACATCAATGGCAAATGCCCGTGTACGGCCACCTACATTCCACGGCCCTCTTGCCGCCCAGCTATAACCGGTAGTACGGCCGGTTACATACCTGTCATTGGGCAATGTAGCCGCAAATGCCAGTTCTTTTTCACGAATGTGGTCAGGTATCTTGCCGGTAGCCGGATCTCGCAGGCGGGCCAGCTCGTAATTATCCCGGGCCTTATCATCATCATTGGAACCAAGCGCATCTGCATCACCGAGATAGGCGACATGCTGCGCGTGATGCGTTTTATATATTGTGTATGATGCGCCTGCCGCCAACAGGACAAGAAGAGACAGATAGATATTTTTCAAAACCGGAGAATTATGATTAGCGTGAAAGGTACAATTTTTTCCGCAGTAGGGTAAATCAGCGAAAATAGCCCATCATTTTAAATGCCACCTTCACCGGCACCCATAATTCTGTATTTTCGCTGACAAACACCGGCACCAACAAATGAGATCATCGCTCGTACCAATATTTCTTCTTCTTTGCATCAGCAGTTGCGCTGATGATGGCCGGGGCCGGAATGACAAGACCAAAGAAAGCCCGCAACCAGAGTATCACCGCACCTCGGTATCTGTGCCGCTGAGCAACTATTTTGGCGTGTGTGCTTTTGAATGGGATTTTATGAACCCTGCTGATGCGCTGAACCTGGATACTGTTCGACTCAATGCCGTAAAGAGCTTTACGGGCATCCGCCACTACCTGGACTGGGAAAAACTGGAGCATACCGAAGGGCATTTCACGTTCAATCCGGCACAGAGCGGTAGCTGGAATTACGATACAATGTACAAATGGTGCCAGAAGCAGGGAATAACGGTAGTAGCATGTATAAAAACGGTGCCCGACTGGATGCAGACAGCTGCGCCCTCGGACCAGCGCGGGAATGAGAACGTACCGATGCGCTATGGCAAGGATAAATCGGACCCTAACTCCTATATAGAGCAGGCGAGGATGGGATTTCAGTACGCGGCACGGTATGGGCACAACAAGCAAGTAGATAGAGGACTGGTAAAAGTGGATACAGCCGTGGTACCCTGGCCAAACGGGCCACACAACCGGGTGAAAATAGGTATGGGCCTCATCAGTTACATAGAATGTGACAACGAACGCGATAAGTGGTGGCAGGGGGCGAGGGCACAGCAGAGCGGCGCGGAGTATGCGGCCAACCTATCGGCGTTTTACGATGGCAATAAAAACACTATGGGGCCAGGTGTTGGCGTAAAGAATGCCGACCCATCCATGCAGGTAGTAATGGCGGGACTTGCGGCTCCCAAACCGGAATTTGTAAAGGCCATGATAAACTGGTGCCGGATGCACAGGGGGCTGAAAACCGACGGCTCCGTAGACCTGCCATGGGATGTAATCAATTATCATTACTACTGTAATGACGCGGATTATGTGGCAGATAAAAAGCAAACCAGCGGCCAGGCACCGGAACTGACGAATGCAGCCGCAACCGCGAGAAAGTTTATGGAACTGTCGCACCTCTATGCTAAGGATATGCCGGTATGGGTGACTGAAACCGGCTACGATATTAATCAGCATACCCCGCAACATGCCATGATCATTGAAAAAAGAAGAGCCATGGAGACACAGGCCGACTGGAGCCTGCGCACCTCCCTGCTCTATGCCAGGGAAGGGATACAAAAAGTGTTCTTTTATGAACTGTTTGACGACAACCCAAGCAGCGACAATAACTTTTCTTCCGCCGGGCTCATCAATGCCGACCGCTCCCGGCGGCCGGCGGCAGATTATATGTACCAGGTGAATAAGCTATTTGGGGGGTACACCTTTGCGACATCTGTGAGCAGCGACCCTGTGGTGGACAAATACATTAAGGACAGCGTTTCTATGTACGTATTGTATATTCCTGATGAGAAAGGCCGTATGGCTGGCTATACGCTGGCCCTCGGAAATACGGATAATGCTTATCTGTATTCGCCCAAAGCGGGCAGCAAACAGATGGATGTGGTGCAAAAAAGAACGGAAAATGGTAAGTTGCAGTTAACTATAACGGAAACCCCTATATTTGTAACTACCAGAGACATGAGCATCAATTAGTATTTAATACTAAAATAAAAAATACATACCATTACCCAACGCCTACAGGCGAACTTCGTGTCTTGTTATTCTTTATGTATTACTTTTTTAGAAAAAATTCTACAAGGTTGTATCTTAATTAAGAAATAAAGCATAATTTTATTTGCGATGTAGTGCTGTAACCCTGACTATTAAAAACATTAATCTAATGCCTTCATTATGAGCTACAAAAAATTACCTATCCTTTTCTTTTTGTTATTTCTTTTCGCATCTTCAGTACAGGCGCAGAAACCTACCTGCCCTCCGAATATTGACTTCGAAATGGGGAACCTGTCGTTTTGGGACTTCTTCAACGGACTTGTGGCTGCAGGCCCGGTTTACACACTTACCCCAACTACACCGGTACCAGGGAGAGAAGACCTGATGTTCGGCAGCGCAGTGGATCCTTATGGTTTTTTCCCTGTGGTTGGCGCCGGGAAATATTCTTGTAAGCTGGGCCATGATACTGCACTTTATTGCGCAGAACGCGCGCGTTACAATGTACATGTGCCTTCAGGAACTGCCAATTACAGCCTCATCTATCACTATGCTATGGTGCTGGAAGACGGCACGCATCCGGCATCTACACAGCCGAGGTTTGAAGTAAGCGCTTATGACTCTGCTACAGGATCACTGCTACCCTGCGCACAGTTTGACTATGTTGTAAAAGCTGGTGTAGGCTTACCAGGATTCAACCTTTCCACAGTGGGTTTTGATGTTTATTACCGGAACTGGTCTACCGGCAGTATGAATTTATCTGGATTTGGCGGCAAAACAGTCACTATCGATTTTACGGCCGCAGATTGCGGTGCAGGCGGCCACTTCGGTTACGGTTACCTGGACATGGATTGCGGGCTTTTTGCCATTACCAATGTGTCCTGCAATTCAGCTAACATTACACTTACAGGACCAGCTGGTTACCAGAGTTACCAATGGGTTGATTCGGCCACTTATTCCATTATTTACGGCACCACAGATACGATAACTATCCCAACACCCGGCGGTCCCACCACGTTTGCTGTTATCTTAACGCCCTACGTGGGCTACGGATGCCCGGATACGCTCTATACCAGGGTATACCCTACCAGCCTGAAAATACATCCGAGCGACGATACTACGATATGTGTAGGTAACAGCGTGATGATACACACAGGCGCTACCGATATAGCTTTGCCGCTCACCTACACGTGGTCGTCCAGCAGCGGAACCCTCAGTTGCTCCACCTGCGACAGTACAATAGTTACTCCTCCACTTGGCACCAGTACCTACATTTTTTCAGTCACAGACATTGCTGGTTGCTCGCAAGTAGATTCTGTTCACGTGACGGCACAGGGCGTTGTACCTGCGGTCAAAGAAACAGATGTGAGCTGTTTCGGACTGAGTGATGGCACTGCGTCTGCCTATACGATCAGTGGCGCTGCGCCGATCACCTATAAATGGAGTACAACCCCTGTGCAAACGGGCGTTACAGCTACCGGACTGTCAGTAGGCACTTATACGGTAGCGATAACCGATAAGAGCGGATGTACAGATAATGTATCTGTTACCGTTTCTCAGCCGCCGCCTACTGTGATCGCGATTGCAGGTTCATCTTCTCCAACTACTTGTAAAGGACATGACGGTACAATTACCATCAGCGGCTTTGTGCCATCTACCTCCTTTACCATTACTTACCTGTTCAATGGTGCACCGATATCAGTAACCCTTATGGCATCGTCAACCGGAATTATTATACTGACTGGCTTGTCCTCAGGCACCTACTCAAATATCACGGTGACTGGTACAAAATGTCCTTATAATACCATTGGCCCTGTAGTATTGACAGACCCGCCAATACCACCGCCTCCGCCTGTAACACCGCAAATTTATTGCCAGTATGCAGTGGCGAGCCAGCTTGTGAGCAGCGGCTCTAATCTCTTATGGTATGGCCCCGGCATTACCCCCGGACTTATTATAGCGCCTACACCGCTCACCTTACTGCCAACTACCATTTATTACTTTGTGACGCAAACAGTAAAAGGTTGTGTGAGCGACAGCGCTATCGATTCTGTGATCATCATTCCTAAGCCTGCCGCACCGCTTACTATTGATACTACCTACTGCCAGTTTGCACCCGCCGTAGCGCTTACTGCCACCGGTCAGAACAATAAGTGGTACAAGACAGCTAACGACGGTAAGGTGATCGCACCACCTGTACCATCTACCGACACATCGGGCACAGCTACCTGGTATGTGACACAGACAGTAGATGGCTGCGAAAGTGATCCGGCGCCGCTGAATGTGATCACTTTGTTTAAACCAGAATTTAACATTACACCTCAGCAACCATTTGTATGCCAGTACGACTCTATCTGGCTTGGATATAGTGGGCCATTAATGGACGACCCTGCCTATGTATGGTCCACGTTCCCGGGTACTCATTATTCGGTAAATCCGATGAAGGATAGTACCTTCTCTATTCCTACTGACTCTATGATCTATGTACGGTTCGATTCGGTAGTGCAGAATAACTATATCCGCTTGTTTGCCAGCGACTACCACGGCAGGTGTTCTTCTGATACTTTCTTGAGGATCACTGTTGTTCCACATCCTACGGCTACATCTGTAACCAAAGTGGATGTATGCGTGGGCGATACAGTGAACCTGGCCCTTGGATCGAAGTCGGAAAACGCAGCGTTGTTCAGTTGGCAGGTAGACAACACACCTATGGAAACGAGCAATGCACTGACCATTATCACCCACAACTCCAATAGTGGCGGGCCATTCGGTATCAGTTGGAACGACAGTGGCCGGCACGTGATCCTGGTAAAATCAACAACCGTTGAAGGCTGCACCGCTCCGCCAACTGCTGACACGGTTGACGTGCATAACGTACCCGATGCCACCTTCAGGTACGAAACGAGAGCCGGCGAACTCTGCCTGGAAGACAGTGTATTGTTTGAAGCTACGGCAACCAGTTATAACTATTCATACGCGTGGATGCCTGCCCATTACTTCAGTAATGTGAATAAGGGTGTTACCTGGGGCAAGGTAGAAAATTCGGCAAGTATTGTTACGCTGCTGGTTACGGATCCGTTTGGATGTGCCGCCACCACCAGCCAGGAACTGGACCCGGGCTCTTGCTGCACAGTAGCATTCCCTACTTCTTTTACACCTAGTGACCCAAAGAATAACCGCTACTTCCGCCCGATATTTGTTGGGTACCACCGGTTCCATATATTCCGTATCGAGAACCGCTGGGGAGAAACCGTTTATGAATCCACCAATAACGACATGAAATGGGATGGCAATTACAATGGCGTACCAATGAAAACGGATGTGTATTTCTACTACCTCCAATTTGATTGCGGCGGAAAGACTATGGAGCAGAAAGGCGATGTCACCTTAATAAGATAACATAAGCAACGACCTGCATAAAAAGAAGAAGCCCCGCGAGTATTTCGCGGGGCTTCTTCTTTCGATAAATATAGTCTCCTTAACTGAGTCCTTCGATGTTGCCATCAACGAGCTTTATATGCAGTGCCTGTGGATCTTTTGGCAAGCCCGGCATACGCATGATCTCACCGGCCACAGCTACTATGAATCCTGCGCCTGCATTGATAACAAGGTCGCGGATATTGATAGTAAAACCGCTGGGTGCGCAGATATTCTTTTCATTATCTGAGAAAGAATATTGTGTTTTAGCGATGCATATCGGCAGGTTGCCCCAGCCGTTGGCTTCAAACGATTTCATTTTAGTAGCCGCCGGCCCGGTGAATACCACTTCTCCGGCACGGTATATTTTGGTAGCTATCTTCTCTATCTTGGTCTTAATGCTGTCCGTGAGGTCGTAAGTAAAGTTGATGTCTTTTGACGGATGATGCTCAATCATATCTACTACTTTCTGTGCCAGATCAGCAGCGCCCTCACCACCCTTAGTGAATCCATTATTGATAGCAAATACAACACCCTGTTGTTCGCAGAAATTTTCGAGGTGCGCTATTTCTTCAGGGGTATCGTGTTTGAACTTATTGAAAGACACGATCACGCTCTGTCCGAAATTCTTCATATTCTCGACATGCCGCTGCAGGTTGGGCAAGCCAGCGATGAGGGCTTCCATATTCGGTTTGTTGATCTCGGCTGCAGCTACTCCGCCATGCAGTTTCAGCGCTGCAGATGTGGCCACTATGATCGTAGCCTTGGGGCGAAGACCGGAAAGGCGGCATTTGATGTCCAGGAATTTCTCCGCTCCCAGGTCGCTGCCGAATCCCGATTCTGTGACTACATAATCATTGCAGCTCAGCGCCATCTTGGTAGCCAGCACCGAGTTACATCCATGCGCTATATTGGCGAAAGGCCCTCCATGAACGAATGCGGTGGTCTGCTCCGTGGTCTGTACCAGGTTGGGCAGCAAGGCGTCTTTCAGCAATATCGTGATCGCCTCAGCTACGCCCAGGTCTTTTACTGTAAATGGTTTCTTGTCTTGTGTATACCCCAGCACTATGCGCTCTATCCTTGCCTGCAGGTCGTCCTGGTCAGCAGACAGGCAAAACAACGCCATGATCTCAGATGCAGGAGTGATATCAAAACCGGCTTCTGTCGGGATGCCATTTGCACTGCCTCCCAGCCCTGATACCATGTTACGGAGCGAGCGGTCGTTTACATCCAGCACGCGCCGCCATACTGTGCTGGCAAGCGCCAGCGGTGTGTTGCGATTCTGATATTGATAGTTATCCAGCAATGCAGATATCATGTTGTTGGCACAGGTGATAGCGTGGAAATCGCCGGTGAAGTGGAGGTTGATATCTTCCATAGGCAATACCTGTGAATAACCACCGCCTGCCGCGCCGCCCTTCATACCGAAGCATGGACCAAGGCTAGGCTCGCGCAACGCAACGGCTGCTTTCTTGCCAATGTAGTTAAGGCCCAGCGAAGTGGCAACGCTGGTCACCGTCTTGCCAACACCTGCTTTATTAGGTGTGATGGCGGTAACCAATATCAGGTTGCTGTTTTTGATCTTAGCCTCATCAAGGTAAGACAGCGGTATCTTCGCTTTATATTTTCCGTAAGGGATAATATCTTCCGGGTCTATGCCTATGTTCTTTGCTATTTCTGCAATAGGCTTCAGTACCGACGATCTTGATATTTCAATGTCTGACGGAAATGGTTTCGTTGCTGTATCTGACATAATAATGTTTTAAGATTGTTTTAAGGTTGAAGATAACAAATATAGCGAAATTAGAACGCCAAAATCGGTCGAACCCGTTGATTGGTAAACGATGACATATAACCATCAAAAAAGCCCCGGCAGTTGCCAGGGCTGGATAATTTCATCAGGTACACAGGTTATTTCTCAACAGCCGAAACTATTTCCGGTTCTGTAGGTTTCATTTTGGGCGAAAAAACAGCTACCAGGTTACCTTTTTCATCGATCAGGTACTTCTGGAAATTCCATTTTACTTCGCTATCCTGCAATTTATTATATTTTTTGCCGGTGAGCCACTGATATATAGGTGCCATATCGTCGCCCTTTACCGTGATCTTTGACGCCATTGGGAATGTGACGCCATAGTTCTTGGTGCAGAAAGCAGATATCTCTTTATCAGTGCCGGGTTCCTGTGCGCCAAAATCATTGGCAGGGAAACCAACTATAACCAATTTGCCCTTGTATTTCTTGTACATCGCTTCCAGGTCGGCATACTGAGGGGTATTGCCACACTGCGATGCAGTGTTTACGATCAGTATCTTCTTCCCCTTGTATTTAGAGAAATCGATAGTACCGCCATCGAGCGCGGTTACTTTAAAATCATAGATGCTGGCAGGTACTGCGTCAGCCTTTGGCGGCGCGAAAAACGCGAAGAATTTGAACAGAATCAATAATGTCAGTGTCATGGTTTTATTTTTTTACAAATGTACATGTTTATACATTAAAATAGAAAACGGAAGATTAACATCCGTTTGAACTGACTTAATGCCCACCCCCGATGCTGGAGTCATAATCAATACCCTGCTTGCGCAAAATACCCTTCACCCCTATAGCGAAGACAGCAAGGTAAGCAAAGCAAGCCACATCTACCCAGTAAGAAGCGTGAATGCCAATTGCCTGAAGATCAGCCAGTTTGCCCTGTATAGGAGGTATGATGCCGCCACCCAGTATCATCATAATCAGGAATGCGGAGCCCTGCGAAGTATGCCGGCCCAACCCTGCAATGGACAATGCGAAAATACCCGGCCACATAATAGAACAAAACAACCCACCGCTCAGAAATGCATAGATGGCTATAGTGCCTGTAGTGGATATGCCCACGATCATAGAAGCTATGCCCAACAGGGAAAATAACAATAGTGTTTTAGCCGGCTTATCCTGCCCGGCATAGAAACCGAGTACCTGTAAAATGATACATAGTATATACCAGTACAGCGGGCTCATATCGTTCTGAGCGATCGCGTTCACGCCGATCACCACTGTAAATGCCACCACCGGCACCACGAACAGCAGGATATTCTTTACCGCCGCAGATGGTTCGAATATCTTGATAGAGCCCGTCCAGCGGCCTATCATCAGGCTGCCCCAGTACATGGAGATAAACGGCGCCACCTGCGCTGTCTGGTAACCGCCAAACGACTTGAGCGCCAGCAAAGCACCGAGATTACTCTGAATAGCTACCTCCACCCCCA
>JABDCE010000042.1 GCA_013288285.1 Bacteroidota bacterium | reverse complement strand
ATAAAAAATCATCATCTGCCTATGTGTTCTATTCTACTAACGGGCAAATGATCATAGAATACAATAACTCAATATACACACCAACCTATGAAAAGGGCAGAATAAAATTAAAGTGGTTATTTGGCCTTCCGGGCGACATTTCGGAAGAAAAAATCGTTTCGAACAAAAACTACCTGATCCGGAATTATTTGATATCCTTCGATATAAACGACCCTTCCTGCAATTACTTCACATTATTAAATCTAAACAATGGAAATACAGAGAAGATAAAACTTGCCGACTACGGTTTAAATGACAATATCAGCTATCTCTACATCGATCCTCCCAATTCGCTGTATCTGATAACACAACACAGTATTTCGGAGCTTTATGATACCAATGGATACAAGCCTGCATTATCTTACCCTATAGCAGCCTTTATTCCCGATGAAAAGATAACCGGGGCAAAGATAAGATCTATACACAGAGATTCTTTATGGGGCAGTTGCATAGGAACGACAACCAACGGGCTATGGATAAATGCTGCTTCAAAAAATAATTTTCTGCGCGATAGTAGTATTGACCTGCACAATTACAAATTTGTTGGTGGCACAAGCGACCGTATTTGTTTCTGGTGGAATCAAACAACAGCAAATCTACTCTCGATTGAAAGGAACTATATTGTAAGAACATATCCGCTCAATAATGTAAAAAACATAGAAAAAGTGGTAGCCTGGAATTCCGACACATTGCTGATATTAGGAACAACTTCTTTCTGGTATAGAATAAAGGACAACAAAATATACCCTGACGAGGAGAAAAATCCGGTAACCATAATAAATTTGATCAGGGAAAAGCAGAACGGGTATTACAGTATCTCTACCGCAGCATTTGAAAATACAGACGGTACAAAAGAACAGAAAAAGATAAGCATATTGGATCGAAGAAGGTACCGGAATCTCTTGTTTGACAGCTCCGATAATAGTTACTGGGCGTATAACTTCGACAACATATTCATACATACTGATCAAAAAGACTCTTTAATAACAAAAGATAAATTGTCGTTGTTCGGTATAAAGAAAGTAGAACAGATCCTTTTTGACAATAAATACGGTAACATCTATTTAAAAGGCACCGACAATGTCTCCGTTTATGATAAACATAACTCGACATATCTGGCGTTGTTCAAAAATATAAATCTAAAAGGAGCGAGCGTTCTCTTGTACAATAACACAATTATAGTGGCAGGCCAATTCGGTGTGTTATTCAGCAAGGTTTTGGGTATGCAACAGGTTTCAGCGCCTATCATATACCCCAATCTGAAAAATATCAATTACAGGTACGTGTACGATTGCCAGGCATCATGGGGTAATGTTCTGCTCAATACAGATAAGGGCGTTTACCATGTTATTACACCATCGGATAGCGAGCTGCTGGCGAATAAAACGAGCAGCAATATTTACGCTTATAAGTTCATTTTCAGTTACAACGATAGTACATTTGAAGTCAGGAACACCGATACAATAACGATTGATCAGAAAGAACCAAAACTGCAATTCGACGTCATAAACCCTTATGGCAATAACAAAGTCAGGTACATGTTCCAGTTAGGTGAAGACACGATATGGCATGAGCTAAATGCGAACGAATTAAACCTCCCCGCCCTACAACCCGATCGTTATTATTCGCTGTCACTTGTCGCTTATGATGATGTTTGGAAAAGCGATCCCATCCGCACAATATTATTTGTTCAGCCTTACTGGTGGCAAACCTATGTGGGAAGAAGGATACTTTGGGTATCAGCTATAATAATTGTGTTATTGTTATTTGCCCTTTCAGTGATTGTTACAAGGCGATATGTATTAAAGGCTGCAAAGCAGAAAAGCCTGCGAATGGAATTAGAATTGAAAGCTATTTATGCCCAGATAAATCCGCATTTTATTTTCAATTCCCTAAATTCCGCATTATTACTTGTTAGCAGAAATAAGATGACGGAAGCTTACGAGCACATATCAAAGTTCTCGCGGCTACTGCGGGCATATCTAAAATCATCGAGGAACAAATACATAAGTATAGCCGAGGAAATAACCAACCTGAAAGATTATATAGAGTTGCAGCAGGTACGTTTCAAAAACAGGTTTGAATATGAAATAACGGTCGCTGACAACATATCGCAGTCTACCGTGCAGATACCATCTCTCTTACTTCAGCCTTTTGTGGAAAACGCCATTAATCATGGCATTCTGCAAATGCAGGCACCAGGTTTATTAAAGATAACATTTAAAAAGAACGAGCAGGGTGATGAAATAATATGCATCATAGAAGATAATGGCATCGGGCGAAAACGTTCAAAACAAATAAACGAAGAGAACACTTCCAGTAAAGATGCTTCTTATGGCGATCTGCTGATAAAAGACCTTGTGAATATTTTCAATCAATATGAATACATGAATATCGATATCAGCTATACCGATAAGGAAGGAATAGAAACCGGGACCAAAGTATACATACAAATTAAAAACCCACGCCATGCCGAATAATTTTACTTGTATTATTGTTGACGATGAACAGGACGCCATAGACCTGCTTTCATACCGGATCATGCACCTCTTTAAAAATATAACAATAGCCGGCACTTACCTCAACTGGCAGGATGCACTGACAGCATTTCGCGAGCAAAAATGTGATATTGCATTCATGGATATTTCCATACCAGGAAAAAATGCGATGGAGTTACTCAAGCTATTGCCAGTCCTTGATTGCGAGCTGATCTTTGTGACAGCTCATGAAGAATATGCGATCGAAGCTTTTGCATTTACTACCTCGGGTTATTTGCTGAAACCGGTAGACGATAATGCCCTTAACGCAGCGATCAGTAAGGCTATGATGAGAGTGGAACATAAACGCCAGGCTAAACAAAACAATAGCCCTGCCGCACATGTAACCGATAAGATCGGCGTGCCCAATAATCATGGCATAGACTATATAAACATACCAGAAATACTATACCTGGAAAGCACCAATAAATGCACGCGTATAGTGACAGGCAAGGGTGAATACATAAGTTCGCTTAACCTTGGAAAATTTCAACACCTTGTCGACAATCATTCCTTCTTCCAGGTCCATCGTTCCTATATCGTAAACCTTAACAACATCCTTAGGTATGAATCTTCGGGCATGGTCATCATGTCTGATAAAAAAGAGATCCCTGTTTCACGCAGCCTGAAAAATGATTTTTTAAAAATATTCAACAACGAATTTTAACCGCAAGCTAATTAATATCGTTTCATTTTGCCGCAACGGTTATTTATACCCTCTTTTTCTTTTCATAGCCACCAAAAACCAAGCTACTGGCGGTTCCTGCGCCTTACTTTCCATTCGTCAGAAAATACCTGCACTTCACGCGCCATAACCTACCTGCCGTCGGTTTATCAAAATTGAGCGCTCCATGCAAAGGTATATTGCAGTGTAATTATCATTCATCTAAAAACTTAACCCGATGAGTGGTAATGACACTTCACTTACCTCCTAACCTAATCTGTTTTCGTTATGATAACACGAAAAAATTCAGTTGCCTATCTCGATGGGATAAGAGGCATCGCGGCCTTTGGTGTATTTCTCAATCATTTTACGCTCGCTTTCTATAGTGCCTGGTGGTTTCAAAAGCCAGAGTTGTCACATCTCAATGGTCTCGAAATGGAATACACTAATAGTTTGTTTAGTTTCCTAAACAATGGAGGATTCTGCGTAGCTATTTTTTTCGTACTGAGTGGTTTTGTGTTAAGCCGTAAATATTTTATTTCTAAAGACATCGAAGTGTTAATGTCGGGGTTGCATCGGCGTTTTCTCAGGCTCTATATACCTGTGGCATTTGCATTGATCATTTCCTATATTTTGCTGACTAGCCATCTGTATTTTAATGACCCGGCCAGCCGCATTACGCTTTCCGAGTGGTTCATAAAACAATGGCGTATCGCGGACCCTCAAAGCAGACTGCTATCAAGTCTTTTCTTTGGTACCATGTTCACCGGAGACTCCAGCCTTGATACTTGCTTATGGACAATTTCTTCCGAGTTCTACGGCTCGCTCTTTGTGTTCGCGTTCCTGATGTTTACGCATTTTACGAGCAGGCACCGGTTATTTATGATGTTCCTGGCAATGTACTATTTCTATGTAATGAAAAGTCCTTTTTACCTGGCTTTCGTAATGGGTATGACGCTATGTTATACGGAACAATGGATAAAAAAAAGGAGGACCATACTCACATCGTTTTATGCCATCACGCTTTTAGTCACTGGTTTGTTACTTGGTACAGTACCTTTCAATTCTCCGTACGCCGACACCTGGCAGGAAACAATAAAAAACACTATTTGGGATTATACACCATGGTGCAATACCATAGCAGCTTATTGTTTGATCTTAGCTTTTGTTTTTTCGCCCTTACTGCAAAAAATAGTAAGCCTACGGCTTTTCCGGTTTCTTGGTTTCATTTCGTTCTCACTTTACTTACTGCATCCTATTATTTTGGGTTCCTTCAGTAGCTGGCTTTTTCTTCAGCTATATAGTACCCGGGGCTACAACCCCTGCGTACTTATTGTATTCACGGCTACGATTGTATTCCTTTTGATCTCGTCGTGGTTAATGGCAAAATATGTTGATCAATTTGGTATCAGTTTTGCACGCAAGGTATACGACTATATGAAAAACCCCTTCGTTGTTACAAAGGAACAAATAGCCTTTGTAAGAAAGCCCACCCCAGTTGCGAAAAACATGGCAATGAAATAATGCGAAGGCATCTCGACGGTCACTGAGAAACCTGACCAAGTAGGTAGGCGACAATAGGAAAGGAAAATAATTTTCAACCGGAGCATTATTTTCATTCGTCAGAAAATACTTGCACTTCGGGCGTTAGAACCTACCTGCCGTCGGTTTACCATAATTGAGCGCATGATGCAAAAGTATATTGCAGCGTAATTATCATTCATCATCTAAAAACTAAACCAATGAAAAAAATTTCTCTATTTTTTCTGCTACTGCTAAGCATGTACAGTAGCTTCGGTCTCTCATTCAACATGGTTGGCACCACAACAGCCTCCAGCGGAGGATGGGACTTCACACCTTCAACCTCTGCCAATTTAGGAGCATTGTGGTGTACAACGACAATAGACTTCACGCACCATTTTACGCTGGACTTTGACGCTAATTTCAATATTTTGTCTAATGGAGGGGCTGACGGCATATGTACTGTCTTCGGCACCAACATCAACACTACTGCAGGAACAGGCTCAATTGGCTGGTGGGGAGGATACCTGGGATACTACAGTTCAAATCCTGACTTTGCCCAATCCCTTGCATTGGAAATCGACGATTTCAATAATGGGTCTGGATATTTCAACGACACATGGGCTGGGCATGATGCGGATCATGTAGCCGTTGTTGAGAATGCTGTACCCACTCCGCTACCAGGAGGTGGCCCCGCCTTAATTAATGGCACAACTGGCATCAAAGACGGCAATTGGCATCACTACGAGATAGAGTTCTGTCCGGCTCAAAACTACCTCTATATTTATGTATGGAACAATCCAATCCCTATTTTAATTGTGCCATTCAACCCGGTTACATTCTGGGGCACATCGGCCAATGCAGTTAGTTGGGGATTCACGGGGGCGGACGCGAACAGTTTTAGCAACCAGATAGTAAGAAATATTGCAATTAACAACCCCGTTGTCGCGCCAATAGTCGGCCCCGATTATCTATGCGTTGGAAGTACCGGAAATTACACAGATGCTACAACAGGAGGAACGTGGAGCAGCACATCGCCGCTTGTAACTGTTAATGCTTCTACTGGCGATGTTACTGCAACTGCTAGCGGCACGGCTATAATTACTTATACTGCCTCCTGCGATCTTACCAGCGTTTACAAAACGATCACTATTTGCGACATTCCAACCCCTTCAATTGTAGTTAATCCCTCACCTACCTCCAGTATGTGCGTCGGTGATATCAGTTATATCTACGCAACACCCGGTGGAAGTACCGGTACTGTCAACTGGATAAGTAGTGATCCTACCATTGCTACCGTTACTACCGCAAGCACCGGCGGTGCAATCTCAAGTGGGTTAATAACTGCAGTAAGTCCGGGCACTGTTACAATTACCTACTCTTTCACCAATAGCTGCGGATGCACAGGGTATGCCTATTTTATTGTAACTGTTTATCCACACCCGGGTCCAATCGGTGGCGTTCTCACTGTATGCACTGGCTCTACTACCACATTGATAGATGCTGTTAGTCCTGGGGTATGGACCAGTAGCGACCCAACCGTTGCATTGGTCCTGCCGGGTGGTGTGATTGAGGGTATGAGCGCTGGAACAGCAATAATCACTTACAACGCGGGAACAGCCACTACTCCCTGCTTTACAACAGCAGTAATCACGGTTTGTGAAACGCCAGAAGCGAAAATAGACGTCAACCCTTCGCCCAGCGCGTATATGTGCGTTGGAGACGTCAGCAATATTTCCGCATCGCCTGGCGGTAGTACAGGCGCAGTAAGTTGGGCAAGCAGCAATCCATCTATCGCAAGTGTTGTCATGATAATTACTGGAGGTGGCACGTCTACAGCTACTATAACTGCCAACAGTCCTGGCATTGCCACGATCACTTATACTATAACCACTCCGTGTGGATGTACCAGTTCGGCGTTCTTTACCTTGACAGTCAATCCGGTTCCTGCACCAATAACAGGGCCAACCCTGCTTTGCGTGCATAGTAACGGAGTGCTGACCGATGCTGTACCTGGTGGTGTGTGGAGTAGCAGCAATATAAGTGTACTTGCGGTAGCTCCGTCAGGAGCTATACATGGAGTATCGCCTGGTACCGCCATTGTTACGTATAGCTTGTTTGGCGCGGGACCAACACCTTGCTACGTGACATACAATGTAACCGTCTGCGCGCTGCCTGATGTAAAGATAGTCGTGAACCCTTCCCCAACTCCTGTACTTTGTGTGGGCGACTACACATTGATATCAGGTACTCCGGGCGGAGGAACATGGACAAGCGGCAATCCGTCAGTGGCTATAGTAAACCTCATCTCAACCACGGGCTCCATGTCTACTGCTTCAATAACGGCTATCAGCCCGGGAACAGCTACCATTACGTATACAGTTACAGGAGACTGCGGTTGCATAGGCAGGGCCTTCTTCACCGTAACCGTATACCCTACAGTTGCAGCTATTAGCGGCGCATCAACTATATGTGCAGGCGCTGCATATTCTACTACTTTTACTGATCTTACTCCAGGAGGCATCTGGACCTGCAGCCCCTCTACGGTAGCTACTATCACACCTGCTGGCGTACTCACAGGTATAAGCGGCGGCACGGCGATCGTTACCTACCAAATGGGCGCTGCAACCGGAACTACCAGCTGTTCTTCTACACGTATTGTGACAGTAATACCACAGTTGACAGCCTGCGTTACTGACGGATACGGCATCGACCCGGCGACCGGGGATGCAACAAATCAGCTGTTTACATTTACAGCTACTACATTGTCTGGCACACCCGTTACATCTGGTGTAAGTGTTACCTGGGAAGCAGTTGATTGCTCAGGCAGTGTTATAACCAGCACTATTACTCCAAGCACACTACCGTTCAGTATTGCATGGACCTCTATAGCATCAACACTTGGACGTCCCATTTGCCAGATATGTGTTACTTCTGTTACAGATCTGTCTTCTGGTTGCACATGGCCGGTATTCTGTTGTGTAAGTACTACTGATGAATGGAGAATGGCAAATCCTACAGGAGTTACTCATGAGTCCATAACAGTCGACAACCTTTCTGTTACCCCTAATCCTAACAAGGGAGAATTTACAATAAAGGGTTCAGTTACAGGTATTACAACTACCAAACAGCTAGACCTTGAAATAGTAGACATGCTGGGCCAGGTAGTATATAAAGATGCTGTTTCTATTAACAACGGTGAGCTAAATAAAAATATCATCTTAGGCAATAATATTGCCAATGGAGTATACTTTGTAAGGGTCAAAAATGACCAGGTAAGCAAAGTATTGCGTTTCTCGCTGGATAGATAGTTATCCTTCATGTTTTTTTCTAAAGGCGGGTGCTGCATAGCATCCGCCTTTACTTTTAACACCGTTTTCCACAATGGTCTAATTAATTCATCTGCTACGCGATTAAGTTTTGCCTAACTTTGCTGCTGAAAAATCAATCTTATGAAGTTTTTTATAGATACTGCAAATCTCGTTCAGATTAAGGAAGCTAATGAACTGGGTATCCTGGATGGGGTAACTACCAATCCTACGCTGATGGCCAAGGAAGGCATCAAGGGCCATGATGCGATTACCGAACATTACAGAACTATCTGCGAGATGGTCGATGGCCCTGTGAGCGCAGAGGTACTAGGTACTACTTTCGAGGGTATTGTGGAAGAAGGTAAAAAACTCGTAAAGATCCATAAGAACATTGTTGTAAAAGTACCCATGATCAAGGACGGCATCAAGGCCATTAAATGGTTTACAGATAATGGCATCCAGACCAACTGCACATTGGTGTTCTCGGCTGGCCAGGCTATCCTTGCTGCCAAGGCAGGCGCTACTTATGTATCTCCTTTCATAGGTCGTATCGATGATGGTAGCTGGGATGGTGTGCAGCTCATTGAGCAGATAGTGAACATATACAATTCACAAGGCTTTATGACAGAGGTGCTTGCTGCATCTATTCGTAGCCCTTTACATATCGTCCGTTGCGCTGAGGCCGGGGCAGACGTATGTACCTGTCCGCTGTCATCTATCCTGGGCCTGTTAAAGCACCCACTTACCGACATAGGCCTGGAGCAGTTCCTGAAGGACGCTAAGTCAATGCAATAGCATTTTCCTATATTTTGAATAATCCCGGCAGATCAGCCGGGATTATTTTTGCAAATATTTTAGACAATTGTCGTTATTTTCAAGACAATTTTCGTACCTTTATGTTATAAAGTAGATATCATGAAGGGAAAAAGCTATAATACAGATGAGGAGGACCCAACTAAAAACCAAGTAAATGAACCAGATTCGGTGTACCTCATAAATACCTCCCGTCATGGTATATCTTTTCATAACTTCACTAAGATAACGGAGGATAGCCCATTCGACCTTAATGATTGGTCTGCGTTCCTTCATCTCTCTGAAAGGACTATGCAGCGCTACAAGAAAGAAAAGAAGTCTTTTGATCCCATACATTCAGAGAAGATACTGGAGATCATATTACTTTATGACAGAGGCACAGAAGTCTTCGGCAGCAGGACCAAATTCAATACATGGCTTTCAGCCAAAAGTATTGCACTGGGAGGCACCAGCCCCAAAGAGCTCCTTGATACTACGTTTGGCATCGGGCTCATCAAAAATGAACTAACAAGGATCGAACACGGAGTATTGGCATGATCGTATATCGTCTCGCAAGATCACGTTTTAAGAACGACCTTTCCGGAAAAGGAGCGGAGATGGCGGGTGGCCGCTGGAACAATATCGGGATACCGGTATTATATACTGCTGAGTCACGGGCATTGTGCGCACTGGAGATAGCAGTACATACACCGCTTAATGTAATCCCTGCCGATTACCTGATGATAACCATACACCTTCCCGATTCGATTGCCATAAAGCAGATCAATGCCAAAGACCTTCCTGCCGATTGGAAGTCGTTCCCGGAAACAAAGTTTACACAACGGATCGGATCTGGCTTTTTTACTGAGGGCAAATACCTCGCTTTAAAGGTTCCTTCGGCTATTATTAATGGCGACCACAATATCCTTTTCAATCCGCTGCATAAAGACTTCCATTTACTTAAGGTTACATCGGTTGAGCCATTTGAATTTGATCAACGCTTGTTCGTAAAACCAGCAGAGGCATGATGAAACGCACACTACCCTTTCTCGCTTTACTGGCCATACTTTCCATCGTGTCCGGCTGCCTGATGGCTGACGCATCATGGATAGGAAGGGTCGGGATAACGCTGTTCCATAAGGCGTACAATCTGCTGAAAATATGGTGGCAGGGCGCTGCGGCGGTCTTCATATTACTGCTACTGCTGTTCGTGCTACATACTTATATCTTCAATAAACTGCCCGCTGTGGCAGCACGGGTGTCGCATGTATTTTTACTGATGCTGCCTTGCGAATTCCTATACCTCACCTATTCCGACTTCCAAACCAACTTCAGTCATCGCTTGCTGGGCTGGCACTTTCATTATGGGGTTTACCTGTTCTGGGTAGACTGGATGCTCATCTGTCTCTACTTCCTCTTCGCAAAGAAGCCGGCTAATGAGGTAACAGATCCAGGTAATAAGGAGACAACAGTTGACTAAATGCCGGGGTATACTTACCGTGCCCGTCCTGTATCACTAATTCCTGCTCATTGATAGCTACGCTATCCCGGCTGAAAAGCCCTACAACCCGCTTCACGGCCGCCCCCTGCCGGTGCCTCACGTGTAGCCTGCCATGTTCATTCCACCCCTTACCCCCGGCTATCTGGCTCCATTCCTGGTACTCGGGATAGGGTAACAATATTGACGCGTAGCCATCCTTGGTCAGATTATCATCCATCACTTGCAGCAGGTCATCGTAACTTAGTGTAAGTGTATGCCTGGCTACATCTTTCTGAGCGTTGCCGCTAAGCAGGCTATTATTGAAGAATGGCGGGTTAGTAATGATCAGGTCATATTTATGACTGAAAGGGAACTTACAAACATCACCCTCCAGTATATTTATTCGTTCACTCCAGGGGCTTGCGGCAATATTCTCGCTCGCCTGCTCCGCTGCTTCATGATCCAGCTCTATAGCATCTATAGTTATGCCGGGGTCGCGCTGAGCCAGCATGAGCGCCAGCAAGCCCGTACCGGTGCCTATGTCCAACACACGGCTTACGCCTGCCTGTACAGGCGTCCATGCACCTTGTATACATGCGTCGGTAGTCACCTTCATGGCGCACCGGGCCTGCTCAATGGTGAATTGTTTGAAGCGAAACCAGGTGTTACTTATGCCCATGTAGCTCGTGCGCTTGGGCTTACGGTCATATCGGCAAACTCGCCTTTGAGGTATTTATGATAGCCTGTTATGCCTATCATTGCGGCATTATCAGTGCAGTATTCGAACTTAGGTATGTAGACAGTCCAGCCGTGCTGCTCGCCGGCATCTTTGAGCGCCTGCCGCAGTCCGCTATTGGCTGATACGCCGCCTGCTATGCCCACCTGCTTTATACCCAGTTGCTTTGCTGCCTTCACCAATTTTGTCATGAGCACTTTGATGATGGTATACTGCACCGATGCACAGATGTCTTTCAAATTCTTCTCTACAAAGTCAGGGTCGTTCTTCCGCTCTTTCTGCAGGAAGTAGAGTACCGAGGTCTTTATGCCGCTAAAGCTGAATTCATAGTCCTTCATCTCGCTTACCGGGAACCGGAACTTATGTGGATCGCCTTCCTTAGCCAGTCGGTCTACCAGTGGGCCGCCGGGATATGGCAGTCCCAGCATCTTCGCTACTTTATCAAAGGCTTCCCCGGCCGCGTCATCTATCGTTTCACCCAGCACTTCCATATCCAGGTAGTCGCGGCAGAGGACGATCTGTGTATGCCCGCCAGATACTGTGAGGCACAGGAACGGGAATTCAGGTTTCGTATCTATGAAGTGTGCCAGCACATGCGCCTGCATGTGGTGCACGGCTATCAATGGTATACCTAATGCCTGGGCGGTGGCCTTGGCAAAACAGGTGCCAACCAGCAGCGACCCTATGAGCCCAGGCGACTGTGTAAATGCTACTGCGGTCAGGTCAGCTTTAGTAATCCCCGCATCCTTGATAGCGGCATCTACTACCGGCACTATATTTTGCATATGTACCCGGCTTGCCAGTTCGGGCACTACCCCACCGAAGCGCTCGTGTACCTGCTGCGTGGCTATATGATTGCTGAGCACCTTGCCATCGCGAATTACTGCAGCGCTCGTTTCGTCACAGCTTGATTCTATTGCTAATATGTTGATCGGTCGGTCTTGCATGTGGGGTGCAAAGTTATTGCAAATAAATGAAGCCTCTCCCGGCCTCTCCAAGGGAGAGGTGACGTGCTGCCTGAAATTTGTACAGATTTTTTTTCGGCGTTCAATTTTTGATTATTACCCACTTAAAAGCGAGAGCGGGAGTACGGAGAGCGAGTGCGAAATGCTTCGCTGCCTATCGGCACTAACAATTTGTACAGATTCTTTTTCGGGTGTACAATTCCTGAAAGTTGCTCAGTTTGCTATTGATAATCAATCATTTTGTGTGCAATTTTGGGTTTCCTGCGGCTGGAAAAGTGGACAAAAAGTGTACACTTTCTGGACGGCTGCCCCACTGGTTTAGTCCTGGGATTAATTTACAGCGGTGGCATTGTACAGATTCTTTTTCCAGTGTTCAATTTGTGGTTATTGCTCAGTTTGCTATTGATAATCAATGGCCTCTCCCCGGCCCTCTCCAAAGGAGCGGGTGTAAAACTGAACAAAAAGTGTACCCTCCTACGCCGAAAAGGCTATGGCGGGCAAAGCAAAAACTGGACCCACCTACGCAAAAGCCGCTTCGGTCGGCAGGCAAAAAGTGTACACTTTCTTTACAGGGTCAAATTTAGAAAATGTACTATGTTTTATGCTAAATCCGAATGGTTGGGTATGGTGGTAAAAATACCAAACGGATGTCTCTGAACCTCTACTCTAATGTACTGCAAAGATCGGGCAAGGGGTTGTGAAATGGAGTTAATGAGAGATATATTTATTCTGAGCGAGTGATTAAGTGAAAAGGGATAAGGTAAAACCTAAAAGTAGAGCGTGGATAGTATTTAGTCTTTGGTAGATAGTATTTAGTAGGTAGTATCAGCACCACAGTTACCACCACTGAGTTATCAAAAAGAGCTGTGCCTTTTTGATAAGTCGGTCCCTATGGAAAATCAAGCGGCCCTACTACGCTAAAAAAAGCTTCGGCGGGTAAACCGAAAATAGCTTTGGCGGGCAAAATGCGATAACATCCTACAGCACAACCCAGTCTGACACCCTGGAAACATTGCCTGGCGGGGCTTTACAGGCCTTTATGTCGCAGAAGAATGGTGCTCGCGCGGAATTTACAAAATTTTTTACAATTAAAAGTGTAGGAAAAGCTTGAAAGACATGTCAGAAAAGCTGGAAGATTATGTCTTTTGTACTTAGGAAAATAAAAACGGGTATACGAATTTTGATAAAAAGATATCCACCCCTCACCATGAAAACACTTTTTCATTTTACCATCTACTTATTCACACTACGAAAGCGGTGGAATGAGCTGCTCCAAGTTCAGCGAAGCATAGGGCCGAAATGACCTTTGATAAAAGACATCTATCACCCATACCGACTATTGCCATGAAAACACTTTTACATTTTACCATCTACTGATTCGCGCCACAAACGCGGCGTAGTGAGCTGCTCCAATTCCAGCGAAGCATAGGGCCGAAATGACCTTTGATAAAAGACATCTATCACCCATACCGACTATTGCCATGAAAACATTTTTACATTTTCTTATTCTACTTATTCAAGCTCCGAAAGCGGTGGAATGAGCTGCTCCAAGTTCAGCGAAGCATAGGGCCGAAATGACCTTTGATAAAAGATATCTATCACCCATACCGACTATTGCCATGAAAACACTTTTACATTTGCCATCTACTTATTCACGCCACAAACGCGGCGTAGTGAGCTGCTCCTATTCCAGCGAAGCATAGGGCCGAAATGACCTTTGATAAAAGATATCTATCACCCATACCTACTATTGCCATGAAAACACTTTTACATTTTACCATCTACTTATTCACGCAACGAAAGCGGCGTAGTGAGCTGCTCCGAGGCCAGCGAAGCATAGGGCCGAAATGACCTTTGATAATACCGCATACAAACAACACAACATTAATCACATAACACAAAAACACAATCATGAGAAACAAAATCAGTTTATTCGTATGGTGCTGCATAGCTACGTTATGCATGCCACACACATCTACAGGGCAACCCCCTTGTACCGTAGCACCGGCCTCAACTGTGCTTTGTAACGGAACCGCTAGTTCTGGGATATCGGTAAGTACGACTCCTACAGCAGGCGAAACATGGAGCAGCAGCAATACTGTATTGGCCACTGTTGTAGGTGTGCCGGGTACGGGCACAGCAACCGTATACGCAAACTCGACATTGTATAATGTAGGTGTTACGACAATAACCTATGATGATGGCAGTGGAAATACATGTACCGCACTTGTGTACACGGCTGCGTTTGCCGGCACAATAACAGGACCCAATACAGTTTGCAGCTCGCCGCCGGGAACAATAACACTAACAACAAATGGCGTGCCCGGGCAAGTATGGAGCAGTAGCAATACGTCAGTAGCTACGGTAAATGCCAGCACGGGTGTAGTAAGTGCAGTGAGCTCCGGAACAGCGACCATATATTATACGGATTCTTATTGCGGGCCGTCGAATTCCAACGCAGCACCTTATAATGTTACGGTGTCTTCCCCGGTAAGCATATCTATAACCGGCGCCAGCAGCGTATGTAAATCAGGAACAGTGACGCTGACAGGAACTCCGCCCGGAGGTAACTGGAATACGAGTACACCAGCGATAGTGAACGTTAATTCCGGAGGTGTGGTGACAGGTGGCGCGAGCGGCGGCACATCGACTATCAGCTATACAGTGGTGAACGGTTGCGGCCTCTACCGGGCAACCAAAGTAGTAGAGAATGATCCGTTTGCCGGAATAATAAGGGGGAATAGCTCTGTGTGCGCAACGTCTTATACAACGCTCAGTACTACCGGTGACCCATCGGGTTCATGGAACAGCAGCGACCCCTCAACTGCGAGTGTAGACCCTGCTACCGGCATAGTGACCGGCATAACCGCAGGAATGGTCCTTATCACTTATATTGTTACAAACACCTGCGGCACAGCATATACCACAGCACCGATGCGGGTAGACGGTCCTTCTGTAGGGATATCCGGGTCAACTGCGGTGTGCCAGGGCTCAGTGATAACTTTGACCGGATATGTGCCCGGCGGGACCTGGAGCAGCCTCAATACTACGGTAGCAACAGTGGACCCCGCTACCGGAGATGTGACCGGAATAGGCGCCGGCACGGCATCTATAGACTATACAGCCACTAATGCATGTGGCACATACAGCAGTAATGCCGGATTAAGGGTGGACGTGACGCCAACACCAGGCGCCATAACCGGTGCGGCGGGGGTATGTTATGGAAGCACCACTACGCTAAGCGACCCTACCGGAGATGCAGGCGGAACGTGGAGCAGCAGTAATGTGAGCATAGCCACTATTGACGCAAACACAGGAGCGATAACAGCTATAGCGCCGGGGCCGGCCAGCGCTACTATAACATACGATGTGAGCAATAGCTGCTCATCGCCGGTGTATGTGACGCAAACATTCAGCGTATACCCATTGCCGATTACCGGTGTCATATTTGGCACTCCCGCAATCTGCAACGGTACAGGGACGACCCTGAGCGATGCCGGTGGCGCCACCGGCGGAACCTGGAGCAGCACCAATACTACTGTAGCTACAATAAGCACGGGAGGAACTGTATCCGGGCTGACTGCAGGGACTACCACCATATCCTATTCAGTGAATAATACCTGCGGCACTTATGCCGCCACATTCGCGATGACGGTAGACCCTACACCGAATGCAGGCACGATAACCGGCGATAATACAATATGCGTGAGCGGCAACAACCTGCTCAGCGACAGTGGCGATCCCGGCGGGTGGTCGACCGATAATTCTTCAATAGCCTACTTTTACGTACCGGGTTATGTTACCGGTATATCACCCGGCACGGCCACTGTATCCTACAGTGCGAGTAATAGCTGCCCGGCACAATACGCAACGATGACCATGACCGTATACCCACTGGCCAATACAGGCACTATTACGGGAACTGCGGCCTTGTGCGCAGCCAGCAGCCCTTATCCATTTTCAGATGCGGCGCCCGGTGGCGTATGGAGTAGCAGCAACACAGCGATAGCTACTGTAACGACCAGCGGACAGGTGACCGGCATAACTACGGGCAATGCAACGATCAGCTATACGGTGACGAATGTATGCGGCCCCGAGTCGGCCACCCTTGCTATTACGGTGGATACAACGGTAGCCGCACCGAGTATATTAGTGGGCGGGCTTCCTCCGGCGGGTGCAACTATCTGCGCCGGCACAACGGACGCTACAGGAACCCTGGTTGGTAGCCCAGGGGGTGGAACATGGAGCAGCAGCAATACCACACTGGCGACGGTGGTAGCTGCCACAGGTGAGCTCAGTGGTGTCAGCGGTGGTTCCTGCACGATAACCTATAATTATACCAATGCCTGCGGCTCATCTATGAACACCTTTACGCTGACGGTAGAAACACCGATAACGCCGCTGATCACACCGTATTACAGCCAGTGGACCCATGGCTTATGCGTGAGCAGCACTGAAACGTACAGCGCGACGCCGCCCGGAGGGGTGTGGGAAAGTGACCCTTCTGTTGCGACCGTGGGCAGCACCACCGGCACAGTAACAGGAGTTGCGTTCGGCGGTACGGGTATCATTTATCATACATGGAACTCGTGCGGCTCTTTTGATACTTCACTTGCTATTGTTGTGGTTGAAGTAATGACGGGATTAGGTATCATGTACACTACACCGCCTACTACAACTATATGCTCCGGAACGACGGACACTATATATGCCTCACAGTGGAGCAATGCACCTGGTTTCGGCACTTATGCATGGTCGACTTCCGACGCCACTGTTGCAACCGTGGACACCGGCATTTCAGCGAGGTGGGGCGTGGTAACATATGTAGGCGATGGTGTGGCCACTATTACCTACACTATTACCAATGCGTGTTCCGTACCATCGATTGCTACGATCCCACTTATTGCCGGTGAACCGACCAGTCCGACAATATCTCCAGCGATAGCATTCTTAACTGGGATCGGAAGTACAGCTACTGTGACCCTGATTAGCGGAGGGCTGAGGGCGAGTAGCTCGGCATGGAGCAGCTCCAGTCCTTTTCATGCAACGGTGAACAGTTCCGGACTAGTAACAGAACAGAATGGGGGCAGTGCTATCATTACCTACTCTGCCAATAACAAATGTGGTACGAAGAGGGCCACTTCAACTTTTACATTACGTTAAAACAATTAGATGATAAACGGATACAAAGCACCAATGTTATATGATGACAATAAAAAATACCTTACCTTTATTATCTGTATATTTTGTTGAGGAAAAGGACATAAAGAGAAGAAAATGGTAAGGCCCGTAAAATATTGACCATGAACAATACAGCCACCTACATTTTAACAGTCATAGACCTTTTACAAAAACAGTCGCGCACTGTTTTTGTAAAAGGCATTATTGCCGCTACTCTTCTGGTGCTGATACCGGATATACCAGTGCGGGCACAAGTAATAAAGACCATAGCCGGCAATGGTCTAAACGGATATACAGGCGATAATGGCCCTGCTACATCTGCAGAAATAGACGCCTACGATATAGCCATAGATGGCAGCGGCAATCTATACTTCCCACAATACAACGATAACGTGATCCGTAAAGTAAATACCGCACACATTATCACCACCATAGGCGGGACCGGAGCGCCGGGGTATAGCGGTGATGGCGGGCCGGCGACCAATGCTACGTTTAACTTTCCATGGAGCCTGAAAACGGACCATGCAGGCAATCTTTATGTAGCAGATGTAAAAAATTACTGTATCCGTAAAATAAATACGTCGGGATATGTGAGCACAGTAGCCGGTAATGGCCATCAAGGCAATACAGGTGATGGTGGCCCCGCTACCAATGCAGAATTGTATTCCCCCAACGATGTAGCCATAGACGGGGCAGGGAATATATACATAGCAGATATTGGCAATGATTGTGTACGGAAAGTAGACGCCAGCGGGATGATTACAACATTTGCCGGACAAAACAACATAGCCGGAACTACCGGGGACGGCGGCCCCGCTACAGCAGCGAAGATGGAAGTAGTAAAGTGCATAGCAGTAGACAATGCATCCAACGTTTATATTTCTGATGACGGGCGGATAAGAAAAGTGGACCCAACAGGTACCATTACGACCATTGCCGGCCAGGCTGGCGTTCTCGGCTATGGAGGGGATGGCGGCCCGGCTACGGCAGCGTTACTGAACCCGGAGCATATAGCTGCGGATGGTGCAGGCAATTTATACATAGCAGAAAGCAATAATTACCGCATCCGAAAGATAAACCCGTCTGGCATCATTACCACCATTGCCGGGAACGGTGTATCAACGGGATATAACACAGGGGATGGCGGCCCTGCTACAGCCGCCCAAATATCCAGTGGAGATGGCGTGGCGATTGACGCTACAGGGACAATTTATATCGCCACCCAATTAGACATCCGTGAGATATACCGGAACAGCGTACCGTACTTTGCGGGCGGCGCCAGCCAGAAACTGGCGGTGTGTGAAAATGCAGGAATGACGCCCATCAATAACCTGCTGGCCGTAATAGACAGCGATGTGGCGCAAACAGAGACGTGGAGCTATATAACCCACCCGGCGCATGGCACACTGCTGGGTGGGGTGACAACACCAACGACAGGAGATACCGTAAAACCCACCGGGCTGTGGTATAGCCCGACACCGGGCTATACTGGCAATGATACCTTTAGCGTAAGAGTAACGGACGCCATGAGCGCAGATACCATAATGATCTATGTAACGGTGAGTGCGATAGCCGCGGTAACGGGAGCCGGGGCGGTGTGCGTGGGAGCGACAGCAAGCCTAAGTGATGCGGCAGGAGGCGGGGCCTGGAGCAGCAGTAATACCGGAGTAGCTACCATAACCGGTACTGGCGTAGTGACGGGCGTAAGCGCAGGCACAGCTACTATAAGCTATACACAACTGAGCGGCTGCATGGCCACACACACGATGACAGTAACTACCGCACCCACGAGCATAACCGGAGCGGGAGCGGTGTGCGTGGGCGCGACAACAACACTAAGTGATGGCATAGGCGGCGGAACATGGACGAGCAGCAATACCGCGAAGGCCATAGTGAGCAGTGGTACAGTGGTGGGCGTAGCAGCAGGAACGGCAACCATCACCTACTCGCTGGGGGGAGGATGCATAGCCAATCAGGTGATGATAGTGAACCCACAGCCAGCGGCGATAACGGGAGCAACGACAGTGTGTGTGGGTGCGAGTGTGACTGTGAGTGACATAGGTGGCGGACTGTGGAGCACTGACCCAAGCGGGAATGCCAATATGCTACCTACGAGCGGGACTGTGACGGGGATAAACGCAGGGACGGCAACGATAAGCTATACCCTACCCAGCACCGGCTGTGCGGCTACAAAGACAATAACGGTAAATGCTGCACCGAATTATATAACAGGAACGACGACCGTATGTGTGGGCATAGGTGCGCCGCTGAGTGACGCTACGAGTGGCGGCACCTGGCTGAGCAACGCACCGGCATACGCCACGATGGCGGGTAATATAGTGAACGGTATAAAGGCAGGAACGGCGACCATCAGCTATACGCTGGCAACAGGGTGCAATACGACCACGGTAATAACTGTGAACGCACTGCCGGGCAGTATAACCGGAGCGGGAGCAGTGTGTGTGGGAGCAACAACGACACTGAGTGATGTGGGCGGCGGGCTATGGAGCACCGATGCTGGCGGTAATGCGTACATGCTGCCAACGAGCGGGGCAGTGACGGGCGTAAACGCAGGGACAGCAACGGTAAGCTACACCCTGCTAACGACAGGCTGCGCGGCTACAAAGACCATAACAGTAAATGCCGCACCCAACATAATAACGGGTGCGGGTGCGGTGTGCGTAGGCGCGACAATAACAGTGAGTGATGCGGGCGGCGGGACATGGACGAGCGGAGCACCCGCATACGCTACGATGACCGGCAATATAGTGAACGGGATAAAGGCAGGGACGGCGACGATCAGCTATACACTGGCAACGGGCTGCAATACCACGACAGTAATAACCATAGACCCACTACCGGGCGCTATAACGGGAGCGGGTGCAGTATGCGTGGGCGCGGCAACAAAACTGAGTGATGCTACGAGCAGCGGGACATGGACGAGTGGCAATACTACCATAGCTACAGTAGAAGGAACAACCGGGACAGTGACGGGCGTAAGCGCTACGACTACCGTGATCAGTTATACAACAGGAGCCGGCTGCACGACCTATACACTGATGACGGTAAACCCTGCTGCTGCGCCGATAACGGGCGTGGCGGATATGTGCGCCGGAGGTACGACACGGGTAGCAGCAGATACATCGACCGGGGGGATATGGACGAGCACACTGGTATCTGTGACCACAGGCGGGCTGATGACGGCCTCCACTACTGGCGCGGCAGCGGTGACCTATACACTGCCCACAGGATGCGCTGCAACGGAGGCTTTTGTGGTGAATCCATTGCCGGATGCCATAGCGGGCGCCACGGCAGTATGCACAGGTACGGGCATAGGTGTAAGCGATACGACAACTGGTGGCACGTGGACAAGCGCCAACACCACAGTGGGTGTAGACCACCTGCTGGGCGCAGTGGTGGGGATAACAGCAGGCACGGCGGCGATCACGTATACACTACCTACGGGCTGCTTAGTAACAGATACGATAACAGTGAACGCATCGCCAACGGTGATAACAGGCGGAAGAGCGGTGTGCGCGGGCGCAACAAGCGGACTGAATGATACGCTGGCCGGCGGCACATGGAATGCCAGCAGCGGCGGCATAGCTACCATAGACCCCGGAACGGGAGTGGTGACGGGCATAGCAGCGGGACTGGCCACGGTGACCTATACGGTAAAGGGAGGATGCACGGCTGCAACCACAGTGACGGTGCAGTCACTGCCTACAGTATATAGCGTGACGGGCGGCGGCAGCCTGTGCGCAGGCAGCGCGGGTGCGCATATTTTCCTGAGCAGTTCTGCCAGCGGGGTAAGGTATTACTTATATAATGGCGGCACGATAGCAGACAGCATAGATGGCACTACTGCCAAACTGGACTATGGTGCATGGACAACGGCAGGGAGCTATACAATAATAGCTACCGATACAACGACCGAATGTAGCAATACAATGAGTGGCAGTCCGGCTATAATAGTGAACCCGGTGCTGGTACCTGGTGCGACCATAGTGGCCACGCCCGGCGGTACAGTATGCAGTGGCACAGCGGTGAACTTTGCCGCCACACCGGTGAACGGCGGTACAGCGCCGACCTATAAATGGACAGTGAACGGAGTGGTAACAGGGGTTACGGGCACAAGCTATACCTACGTACCGGTAAATGCTGATGTGGTGGTAGCGGAGATGACGAGCAATGCTACTTGCGCTGACCCGGTAACGGGTGATGGCTATGTGGTAATGACTGTGGCAGCGCCACTGACACCAACAGTAACCGTGAGTGCTGACCCAGGCACAGCCATAGTGAAGGGCACGAGCGTGACCTTTACCGCCAATGTGACTGGTGGCAGCACTACACTTGCCTACCAATGGACGGTGAACACGGTGGCCATGGCGGGCGCAACGAATGCTACCTATACTACCAGTGACCTCTCTAATGGCGATGCGGTGAACTGCACGGTGGGCATGGGTGATGTGTGTAACACAATAGCCAGCGGCAACGGGCTGCCGATGATGGTGAACAGTACAGACATACCGGTGAATAAGCTACCCGCCATGGAAATAAGTATACTGCCCAACCCGAACAATGGGGTGTTTACCATAACGGGCATTGTGGGCAATGCGGACGAGACAGTAACCATCACTATTACGGATATGCCGGGGCAGGTGGTGTACCAGCGTACAATAACGGCTACCGGTGGTGCCCTCAATGAAACAGTGTACCTCAACAATACCATAGCCAGCGGCATGTATCTACTGACGGTGCGGGCGGCGGGCGGTGCGCAGGTGTTTAGGGTGGTAGTGGAGTAGAAGTGAGCGAGCAAAAATTATCACCCCGGACCTATCAAAAAAAGCTACGCCTTTTTGCCAGGTCGTCCCCTCTTCGAAAATGAAGAGGGGAGTTAAAAGCGACCTATTTCCTTGCGGAAATAGTTTTTTTTCTTTTCTGAACAGATTTCCCTTGCCTTGAAATGTGCGACGCACCGGGTGTTTAATAGCGATAATGAGTTTGTAACAAAAAGTTTGTCCCTACCCTACCGCCATCAATATCATGGCCAGGCTCATAGCTACCATCAGCAGGTCTTCTACCAGCGTCACCTTGCTCAGTGGCAGTTTGATGATGGTGCCCAGGCAGGCGCACTGAAAATTGGTCTTCCTCAGCAGGCTTTGGGCTACTCCTATGGTGCTTATGCCCATTATGCACAGGGTAACGATATTGGTAGCCATTGGCCGGAAGCCGGTGAGGTATGCAATACCCAGCAACAGCTCAATGAACGGATAGATGTAGCCATATACACGCACCCTGGCGGCTACAATATCGTAGGTGCTGTAGCCGTCTGCAAAGCCCTCGAGATTGAGCAGCTTGAAGAAGGAGAACAGCAGGAAGAAGCCCGCCATAAAATGCCCCATGAACCGCGCAGCACTGAACCCACCCATAGCCAACTCTGTAAGCAGGGTAATACCGGCTATATAACCAAAGATGAGGAAGATAGGATAGTAAGATGTGGGTGCAGCGGGCATATCGACAACAGATGTGGATGCTACTGTGCTATCGGTGATGGTGTATTTGCCGGCGCCTAAGGCATCTTGCAGCACGGCAGTGGGTATGTGCGTGTCCATAGTGATGATGGCCTGCTGAGGATCGAGCTGCACCTCAGCGGCAGTGACATGACTGAGTTTCTGTAGTTTGCCCTGTACGCTGGCCACGCATCCGTTACAGGTCATGCCTGTGATGATATAAGTATGTTTCATGTTTCCAAATATTACGTGAGGATATGCTATTTAATATATCCCAGCTTTATCCCAAGGACGGGCGCAACGGCAAAAAGCATGTGGTCGGAGGTATAGGGTACATTAGGGTTTGCAAAGCCATTGTTATTCACATCTGTATAAATGGTCTTGTCACGCTGCTTGATGGGAAATTGCAGCCCGGCATAAAAATCGGCACAGAAATGTTTATTAGTATGCTTGGCCCCCACGATCAGTTGCGGCACTTCTGCCATGCAATGCTCTGATTGTATCCTATACGACTCGTCCATGAGCCGCTTACCGGTGTTCACCTTTATATCGTCATACCAGAGGTACTTAATATCCAGCCCCGGAGACAAATAATTCATCCAATGTTTTCTATTATGGCGCTTGTAGAAGCTATAGCCCAACTGAGCTACCGGCCCCTGGTATACGCCTACACTTATCTTATCGCCATGTGAGGTGACTATGCCGAACTGGTTGCTGTAATGCACCTGGTAGGCCACCCCTACCCGCCAGCTTCTCAGCTTGCCCTTCCGCACGAAGAACCGCTCATAACTGACTGTAGGTATAGACTCTATATCATAGACCAGGTCTGTGCTGATGTAATGAACAGGTGGCAGCGGCACGGATGCCTGTGGCTGCACCGGGGCGGGCATAGGCGTGGGCGAATGCTGATCCTGCGCGAAGGCATGCCCGCACGTTACCAGTATTAACCATATAAGTAGTCTTCCCTTCATTCGCTTATATACAAATGTAGTTGTAAAAATCACAATTCAGCACTGGAATTTAAAGAATAACGGCCAAAAACCGTAACTTGCATATAGTTTTCAATCTATGTCTTTACAGGGTAAAAAGATAGCACTTGCAGTTACCGGCAGTATAGCCGCTTACAAAACACCACACTTCGTGCGCCTGCTGGTGAAAGCCGGGGCGGAGGTGCGCGTACTGATGACCGATGCGGCGGCACACTTTGTGAGCCCGCTGTCGCTGGCTACCGTTTCGAAGCAGCCGGTACTTACCAATATAAGCGATGGCAGCACCTGGAACAACCACGTAGAACTGGGCCTCTGGGCCGATGCGATGATAATAGCCCCATGTAGCGCCAATACACTGGCAAAGCTGGCCAATGGCATCTGCGACAACCTGGTATGCGCCGTGTACCTATCTGCCCGCTGCCCGGTATTCATAGCCCCGGCCATGGACGAAGACATGTGGCTGCACCCGGCCACACAAGCCAATATGAACAAAGTGCGCGGCTACCGCAACCACATCATACCCGTAGCCCATGGCGAACTGGCCAGCGGGCTAATAGGTGAAGGCCGGATGGCCGAGCCAGAGAATATGGTGAAGCACCTGGCCACCTTCTTCTCTGAAGCGAACAAGACACTGAAAGGCATCAAGGCGCTGGTAACCGCCGGCCCCACCTACGAAAAGCTGGACCCCGTGCGGTTCATAGGCAACTTCTCATCAGGGAAGATGGGTATAGCACTGGCCGAAGCACTGGC
>JABDCE010000041.1 GCA_013288285.1 Bacteroidota bacterium | reverse complement strand
CTCTCTGGCATACTTTTGTGGCTCATGCTGGACAGCTATTCAGGCACTACATGGGCCCGTGTGCTGAAAACAGAGCAGGAGCAGTAATGTGAAATAACCACTTACTTATTACTTTTAGGCCAAGAAGAAATCACTTATGCTGAAAAATATTGCTTTAGGACTGCTCGTCGTTGTCTTTCTGAGTGCCTGCCACTTTAAAAAGAAAGCAAGCGGAGACGCCACAAAAACTATGGATACCATGATCGTTAAAGACGTGCACACCCTGTCGAACGCAGATAGTGTGCAGATGCAGCACCTGGAACTGAACATAAAAGTGGATATGGACAAAAAGCAGATCAGCGGCTGCGCGGTATGGACCATCAATAACCAAAAGAATGCCCGGCAACTGGTGCTGGATACCTACGACCTGACTATTGACAGTGTGACAGTGGATGGTAAGAGCGTGCCATATACCCTGGATGCTAAGATCAAATTTTTAGGTAGTGCTCTGCGCATACCCATCACTGCGGGTAGTAAGTCTGTAAGTATCTGTTACAAAACAGGCAGTGACGCGCGTGCACTGCAGTGGCTGGATGCCCAGCAAACACACGACAAGAAGCATCCATTTCTGTATACGCAGTCTGAATCTATTTATGCCCGCTCTTGGATACCTTGCGCCGATGGGCCGGGTATCAGGTTCACTTACAATGCACATGTGCAGGTGCCCAAGGGGCTTATGGCGCTTATGAGTGCGCTGAACACCCAGGAGGTAAGTGCCGATGGTAATTACGACTTTGAAATGAACCTGCCCATCCCTGCCTATCTCATGGCATTGGCGGTAGGGGATATTACCTTCAAAAGTATAGATGACCGTACAGGGGTTTATGCCGAGCCGGGAATGATAGAAAAATCACGTTATGAATTTGAAGATGTAGGTAAGATGGTGAATACCGCTGAGCAACTCTATGGTCCCTACCGCTGGGGCAGGTACGATGTGCTGGTGTTGCCTCCCGGCTTCCCTATTGGCGGTATGGAAAATCCCCGGCTCACCTTCTGCACGCCTACTGTTATTGCGGGCGACCGTTCATTAGTGAGTCTCATAGCGCATGAGCTGGCGCATAGCTGGAGTGGTAACCTGGTAACCAATGCTACATGGGATGATTTCTGGCTGAATGAAGGATTTACAGATTATTTTGAACGCCGCATCATAGAGCAGATGCTGGGCAAAAGCTATTCCGATATGCTCTGGGAACTGGGCTACCAGGATCTTGTGGACAACGTAAAAGAACTGGGCGATAAAAGTAAAGACACCTGGCTGAAACTGGACCTTAAGGGCCGCGACCCCGATGATGGTCTTACTGATATACCTTACGAAAAAGGCTCCCACTTTCTGAAGCTTATAGAAAACACCGTAGGCAGGGACAGGTTCGACCGCTTCCTGGTAAAGTACTTTGATGAACATGCTTTTAAAACCATGACTACCGAGGCTTTTCTTACCTACATGGACACTACATTGCTGAAGGATGATTCCGAATCGAAGAAGACGCTGAAAATTAATGCCTGGGTATATGGCCCCGGCATACCCCCTAATTGCCCGCGTGCCGACCAGGAACGTTTTATGCGGGTGGATTCTGAACGCATCAAATTCCTGAATGACATACCTGCGGCTCAACTCAATGTCACTGACTGGACCACGCATGAGTGGCTCCAGTTCCTGCGTAAGATGCCGCCCGCATTGTCTGTCGTGCAGATGAAGAAACTGGATGATGCTTTTATGTTCCGCACAACGGGCAACAGTGAGATAGCAGATCTGTGGTTCATTATGGCTGTTCGTGCCAACTATACCGCGCCTTATCCGGAAATGGAGCAATTCCTGAGCACTGTGGGCAGGCGTAAATTCCTGGAGCCACTCTATGGCGAAATGATGAAGACACCGCATGGTACTGAAATGGCCAAACGGCTCTATGCTAAGTACCGGAAAAATTATCACCCGTTGGCACAGGAGAGCTTAGATAAAATGATCATGAAGAAATAGCTAACCAGCCAAAATTGGTGCAGTTCTTTTGTTCATCTGGTAAAACAGGTAGCTACCGTATATGACCGTAGCCGTATACCACAGCGCTATTATTTTGGAGGCGTATATGATCTTGTAATGCACTATGGGCAGGTAATCAGGGTAGCACTTGTCCAGGCTGAGGTAGTAGGGTATAGAGGCGAGGATATACAACTTGTAGTTACGGGACACCACGCCATAAAAGAAAAAGAAAATAATAATGGGGTGGGCGTAGCGCTCATGCATCTGGCTGTTGAAATAAAAGAAATACAGGCAGATAAGCCCCGTAGACAGGAACAGGAACTCGTAGGTCGTTGCATCAAAAGCCGTCCCCTTTATCCGTAATTGCCATACTTTTTTCAGGGTCGGGAAAAACACAAAGGCCGTTGCAATAGTAAAAAATATTAACCCAGTTATGCGGTAGGAGAGCAGTAAGTAAGTATCATTGTCGTTGACAAAGTAAGGATTGCCACGCGTGATCAGGTACCAGATATTGAACGCGCATATAGACAGGTTATGATACAGGCCCACTGTCTTGCCCGCTATGGTTACCAGCTTGCCTGCTCCCCCTGAATTTATAAAGGGCAATAACAGTAGCATTTGTAATGCAGCCACCGAAAATACAATTTTGAGCAGTGTACTATACTGCCGCACACTATACAGTAATACAACAAACATCACAGGCAGGAATACAATAGCCTGCTGCTTGGTATTGAGGGCAAGCAGGTATAGCAGCATGCCCGCCACGGGGTAGCAAATGCCAGTGATGATGGCCAGGAAGGCGAGATTGGTGTAGATGCTGTCTATTTGTCCCCAAATCATGGAGTTAAAGACATAAGCGATATTCAGCAGCAGAAAGAGGTGGGGTATCTTAAAGGAAAGTATCTTCTGCCGGAAGCAGCACAGCACAAATAACGGCAGGAAATCAAAGCAAACAAAGAGCACTTTTATGTAGTGGATGTTGCGCGCTATATTCGCCTCAGACCCCTGCAAGAGGTCGTATACATACAACCCATAAACATAAACCGGGAAGTAATTAATGGATGAGTTGTAGGTATTCGCCAGCCCGGTGCGATGAATGGTCAAAGCCCAGTCGCGCCAGAATGTCATATCATATTCCATGGATGCCACTGGCAGCAGGAACAGATACAGTACGAACAGTACCATGATCTCTATCCGCGTTCGTGTAAGGCTATTATCCATCAGGCAACAAAGTAAGTAATTTTATCGCTGATACACAGGCGCATAAAAAAGGGAACGGCATAACCGTTCCCTCTCTTCTTTTTCCTGACGTTTGTTTAACCCAGGTATACCTTCAGCGCATTGCTGTAACGTGCTTTTTGCAGGCGCTTGATGGCGCGCTCTTTTATCTGGCGTATACGTTCCTTGGTCAGGTCGTATTTTTCACCTATTTCTTCAATGCTCGGCCCAGCATCACCTTCAAGTCCAAAGTAGGCTGCCAGTATCTCCGCTTCACGTATACTCAGCGACTTCAGGATGCGGCGTATCTCATTACGCAGTGAATCCTTCATTACATCGTCATCCGTATCGTTGCTGCCTTCCAACAGGTCGCCCATGGCCACGTCTTCTGCCTCATGCACCGGTGCATCAAGAGAGGTATGGCGGGTATTGCTGGTGAAAATATTGGTTACTTCCGTTTCGCTCATGTCTAGGATGTCAGCCAGCTCTTCGGTAGAAGGTTCGCGTTCATTTTCCTGTTCAAAAGCTATAAATGCCTTATTGGCCTTGTTGTAGGTGCCTATCTTATTCTGCGGCAAACGCACAAGACGCCCTTGCTCCGCCAATGCCTGCAAGATGGATTGACGGATCCACCATACGGCATAAGAGATGAATTTAAAACCCTTGGTTTCGTCGAAACGCTGGGCCGCTTTGATGAGGCCGAGGTTTCCCTCATTGATAAGGTCACTCAGGGATAATCCCTGGTGTTGGTACTGTTTAGCCACAGAAACCACAAACCTCAGATTCGATTTAACCAGCTTTTCCAACGCACGTTGGTCGCCCATGTGTATCTTCTGGGCGAGGGTGGTCTCCTCCTCAGGCGTTATCATAGATATCTTGCTGATCTCCTGCAAATACTTTTCTACGGCCTGCGAATCTCTGTTTGTAATCTGGGTGGCAATCTTTAACTGCCTCATATATTGGTCCTTTTATTTAAAAATTTGTTAAGTAAGACAGAGATTAAGTAGAAAAAGTTTAATGCTTTCAATAATATCTCTACATTTATTCCTACAAAATACGTTCCATAAATGATTAAAATTCATTAACAAATCACCAATCATTTACAAAAGTCAGCCAAGATGCGCGTTGGTACTTGTTTTTTTGGCAGTTATGATTTTTACTTATACTACTATAAACGATTTCCTCTAACTGCCGTTACCGTCATTTGTGGTGCAAAATTATACCAATATGCCAAAAATGCTACCTTTGCGCCACATTTTCAGTTCAACTTTAACAAAACATGGAAAAAGACCTTTACCAGCATCCGGATTATTTTCTCGTAGACGAATTATTGACCGATGAGCATAAACTGATCCGCGATAGTGTAAGAGCTTATGTAAAAAAAGAAATATCTCCCATTATAGAAGACTATGCGCAGCAGGCCAAATTTCCTGCACAGCTCATAAAGGGCCTGGGCGAGCTGGGCTGCTTCGGCCCGTTCATACCCCAGAAGTACGGTGGCGCCGGGCTAGATTACATCTCTTACGGCATTATGATGCAGGAACTGGAGCGTTGCGATTCCGGTATCCGGTCTACCGCATCAGTGCAGGGCTCCCTGGTTATGTTCCCGATATACAAATTTGGCAGCGAAGAGCAAAAGATGAAGTACCTGCCCAAGTTGGCCACAGGGGAGTGGATGGGCTGCTTCGGGCTTACCGAACCCAACCATGGTTCTAACCCGGCAGGCATGCTTACCAATTACAAAGACGCAGGCGATCACGTGATACTGAACGGCTCAAAAATGTGGATATCCAATGCACCTTTCGCAGATATAGCAGTGGTTTGGGCAAAAGATGAAGCAGGCGAGATACATGGTATGGTGGTAGAGCGGGGTATGGAAGGTTTTTCCACACCCGAAACGCACGGCAAATGGTCACTGCGTGCATCTGCTACCGGCGAGCTCGTTTTTGACAATGTAAAAGTGCCCAAGGCAAATATTTTCCCTACCATCAAGGGATTGAAAGGCCCGCTCACATGCCTGTCCAGCGCACGCTATGGCATTGCATGGGGAGCACTGGGTTGCGCTATGGATTGCTACGACACAGCGCTTCGTTACGCAAAGCAGCGTGTACAGTTTGGTCGTCCCATCGCGGGCTTCCAGCTCACGCAAAAGAAACTGGCCGAAATGATCACCGAGATCACCAAGAGCCAATTGCTTAACTGGCGGCTGGGTGTGCTGCGCAATGAAGACCGGGCTACGCCGGCACAAATATCAATGGCCAAACGTAACAGTTGCGATATAGCCCTCAAAGTCTCCCGCGAAGCACGGCAGATATTGGGTGGCATGGGTATTACCGGCGAGTTCAGCATTATGCGGCACATGATGAACCTGGAATCAGTAGTTACCTACGAGGGCACGCACGACATACATCTGCTCATCACGGGTATGGATGTTACCGGGCTTAATGCGTTCAATTAATATCAGTTAGTACTTACACAAGATACTATCAGTGCAGGGTTTCGCCCTGCACTTTTCTTTTTTAGGAAACACAGCATACCTATCTGACGTTATTGGCACGACTTTTAATGGAGGTAAAATCAACATTAAAAAACCATTCATAAACTGCTAAAAAACAAAAGCTATGAAAAAATTACAGTTGTTGTCCGTACTTGTATTATTATTGACATTAAGCAGTTGCCAGGTGGTTGGCGACATATTTAAAGCCGGCGTTGGAGTTGGCGTATTTGCGGTAGTAGCAGTAGTGGGCCTGGTAATATTTTTAATAGCGAAGGTGGCCGGTGGTGGTAAGTAACGGTGCCTTTAAAATGTCAATTTCATCAATAAAAACATAAAACAATGAGCACATCAAAATTTTTTGCGGGAGCAATTATAGGAGTAGTTGCAGGCTTGCTGCTGGCACCAGATAAAGGAGAGAATCTTAGAAATGACATAGTCGATTCAGCAGGCAGGTTGAAGCGCAGATTGGCCCTCGCTGCCGGAACCACAAGTGCGGAGTTGAGCGACCTGAAAGATCTGCTGGAGCAGGAAATAGAAGGCCTTAACGACGATGTCCGTTTTCGTATACTCACTATGCTCGATGAGGCGGGGCGGAGTGCAGGGAAGATAGGGCGCAGTATTTCTTCAGAACTGAGTTAGTATCATCATTAAACTATTAATAATAAGGGTAACGGTATGGATCACTTCATACGTTACCCTTTTTTATGTTATTGAATAAATTAAAGAGAAGGATAGTACGGTGTTCATTGGTTTTTTATATGTTTGATACGTAAAACATATGCTGCCATGACAACTACCGAAGAGTTATTAACCCAGGAAAACGAAGACCTCACTACCCCTTTTGAGAATATCGCGCTTGCTTTTTCAGGCGGTGGGTTCAGGGCTGCAGCGTTTAGCCTGGGAGTTATGTCTTACCTCAATAGCATCAGGATAGCTAAGGGAACTGGAGGAGGCGACCAACCACTGTTAGAGAAGGTCACCTACATCTCATCAGCATCAGGTGGCACCGTCACCAATGCTTTTTATGCTTTACACAAGGCCAATGGCTCAGATTTCAATACCTTTTACAAAGACCTCTACAATGCCATGAACGGCGAACTGATGCTGGGCAAGGCACTGGAAACCCTCAATGACAGCAGTTGCTGGAAAAAATTAGATAAAACCAGGAACATCATCAATTCGTTCTCCCGGAGTTACGACAGCAATTTGCTGTTCAACAAGGCTACCATGAAAGATCTTAGTGATCCCCGGTTCATTACGCACCTCGAGGAGGTGTGCTTTAATGCCACTGAATTTTTCACAGGGATGCCGTTTCGTCACCAGGTGAAAATGCAGCAATGGCCGGGAGGCATTGATGAGCATTTTCATTACGGCAATCATATTGTGAGCCTGGAGGGCGATATCTATAAGCAACTTAAACTCGGAGATGTACTGGCATCCTCGTCTTGCTTTCCCGGTGGTTTTGAGCCCATGGTCATGCCTTACGATTTCAGCTATGAAAGCCTGACTACGGAAGCTTTGAGCGCAAAACTGAACATAACGCCCCAGAAAAACGATAAGAAGGAACAGGATTTTATTAAAAAAGGAAACCTGGGCCTCATGGATGGCGGTATCAACGATAACCAGGGACTCGAAAGCGCCATGAAAGCAGATGAGCGCAGACGTAAACGGCCAGGTAGAAAAGCCGGCGATAAATTCCAGCCGTTCGATCTCATTATCATCAACGATGTGGGCAGCTTTTACATGGATCCTTATAGTGTACCGCAGCCAACCGGCAAGCCAACCGAATTGCTGACCATCGGTCTCATAGCTGTTTTAATGTTGCTGGTACAGATCACAGGCTTCGTTTTATTGTGGTGTGCCATAAAATGGAATAATATCTGGTGCTCACTGTTCGCCGGGCTCATCATACTCATTCCTGCTGCGGTTTTGGTGCCTTATTTCAAAGTGCATTTTGGTGTCAAGGACAAGAAAAATGCTATGGCGCTGAACCTGGACAAAACATTTTCGCCGTCTGTGATTGAACAACTGCTGCGTTTTTTGCGCGATACCCCTGTGGGTTTATTGCGCCAGATCACGAGTGCGCGTGTTAATTCGGTAATGATCCTTACCAACGATGTATTCATGAAGCGCATCCGGCAGCTATTATTTGATAGCTTTCACAGCAATGACATATGGGAAAACAGGCGAAAAAGCAATCACATTTACGATCTGTCTTTTTCTAATGCGCTGAACCGGCAAACTAAAAATAAGGATAACCGCGACCTTGGCGAGCCAATACAGAAAGTGGCGGAGATAGCTGCCGCTATGGGCACCACGCTGTGGTTTGATACCGATAACGATAGCTCGCACAATATGGCGTCCATTATTGCCACAGGCGAGTTTACTACCTGCAATAACCTCATATTCTATATCGCCAAATTACGTACTGCAAAGGTGTGGGCTGGTTTCGATCAGGCCTACAAGGACCGTGTAGATGCAATAGATGCGCAACTAAAAGCTGACTGGGAGAAATTTATGAAAGATCCTTTCTTTCATCATAATAAAACAGGAACAGAGATATTTGGCGCCGCTTTTCAGCCGGTAGACCATACTGCAATACCTATGCCCGATTATAAGGCGTAGGCACTGTTTTCACGATAGCAGTTTCTGCCTCAGCAAAAACTCCAGTTGTTCATTAGATAAACTGAGTTTATAAGCCATTTCCTTTTCTTCCATTTTCTTTTGGTATACCTCATACGCACGTGTTATCGTTATAGATAACTCTTCCTCGTTCCAGGGCTTCGTCAGGTAATGAAATATCTTTCCTTTGTTTATCGCATCTATCACGGCATTCATATCAGCGTACCCGGTCAGCAAAATACGGATAGGCTCCGGAAATTCCCCTAATATAGATTCCAGGAATTCCACACCCGTCATCTGGGGCATTCGCTGGTCAGTAATGATTATGTTTATTTGTTTGCTACGGAGTACAGCTACTGCTTCTTCGCCGCTTATAGCAGTAGAAACGTTATATTTCATCCTAAATGCAGCCTTGAAAGATACAAGGTTGTTTTGCTCATCATCTACGTATAATATGTTAATCTTATTATTTTCCATCGTTAATTATTTTACACTTTATGTAAATGGCACTATAGTTTTTGCAGGTTTTGCTATTGTAAAAATAAAATCTTATTGTTACTTTGCAACGTATTTTCTTAACAATTTTATTTTTTTCATTTTTAAGTCAGCATATTAATTCAGGATAATGTCATAAGTATGTTTACCTTAATTTTTAAGTCATATTAAATTACAAGTTTTCTAAACAGGTAAAGTTAGTTATTAAAAGTTGAAATACAACAGTTATCGGCAAGGGCCAAAAGTTTCTGCTCGGCGGTTAATATTTATTCCGTGATCACAGCTTGGTAAATTTGCTCTTGAGATGTTGATGGTCTTTTTTTTGCAGGATGTGAATAAGGGTAGTGGTATGGTTGAATTTTAGCAGAGGCTTGGGTGCAAAATAGGTAACTGCTTTTTTGAAAATATATAAAAGACTAAATGGGCTGCAATGGCTCATATACCATGAAATCAAAGTACACATCACTAAAAGATAGTAGCCGCAAAACAGATGATGAGCATCTGCCCGTATTCTTCCGGCTTGCTGTCGTTGGGGATAGAGAGAAATTTGATGATCTTCTCGCTTCTGGTGGTATTTTACTTTGCGATGAGATTTACAGCCAGCTAAAAGAATTGGTAAAAAGCCGTAACCCTTCGAAAGTACTGACGGACGCTGAGTACGCCGACCTGATCAGTAAACAGCTGGGTGGCGTGGGGATTGATGCGTATGGCGTTTGGGTATACTATCCGTGGGCTCACAAAGTGGTTCATCTTCTGGATAAAGATGAGTTTATTGAGCTAAGAACGTCAAGAAACAAATACAAGATCACAGTGGAAGAGCAGGCTATTCTTTCACGAAAAATAATAGGTATCATCGGGTTGTCTGTAGGGCAGTCTATAGCGCTGACTATTGCTATGGAACGCGTTTGCGGTTCTTTGAGACTGGCAGATTTTGATACATTGGATCTCAGCAACCTCAACCGTTTGCGCGCAGGCGTTCATAATATCGGGTTAAAGAAGACGGTTATCGCCGCAAGAGAGATAGCTGAATTAGATCCTTATTTCAATGTAGAGATCTACAGCGATGGTGTTACTGCTGACAACATCGACAGTTTTTTTACAGCAAATGGCAAGCTCGATATATTGATTGAAGTTTGCGACGGATTGGATATGAAAATACTTTCCCGGTATAAGGCAAAGGAATTGCACATACCGGTGGTCATGGATACGAACGATAAAGGGATGGTAGATGTAGAACGCTTTGACCTGGAGCCGGAGCGGGCAGTGCTACATGGTTTGGCCGATGGGCTCAACCCTGGAAATATGGGAAGTATAACCGGCGAACAGAGACTCCCTATTATTCTCAAAATGGTGGGTGGCGATAACCTCTCGGCCCGTATGAAGCGCTCGATGGGCGAGATTGGCAAAACGATCAGCACCTGGCCGCAGTTGGCCTCTTCTGTAGTTTTGGGAGGCGCTATCACTACAGACATTTGCAGGCGTATTTTTTTGGATCAGTTTCGTGCTTCAGGAAGGTACTACATTGATTTTGAAGAACTGGTGGCAGACTAGCACATTATATTTGGTAGTGCAGGAAGGTGAAATTTGATGTGATTTTGTAGAAATATAGAAGATGATAACACTCAGGGCTTTTAGGGCGGTTGATGATTATGATACATGCGAGAAATTCATGCTTGGTCATAGGGCTGTTTTGGAAAATATTGGCGTCAGTAAATTATCCTCAGCCAAAGATGAATGGATGGTCAGCCCTGCCGTGTTTGTGATCATAGTGGAATCGGAAGACAGATCTAAAGTATATGGTGGTGCCCGGGTCCATGTTGTAGATGGAAAGCTCCAACTCCCTATAGAAGAGGCCACAGGTTATCTCGATGACAGGATCTACGGTATAGTAAAAGAGCATGCCGTAACAGGCACGGGCGAGATATGCGGATTGTGGAATTCCAGGGAAGTAGCAGGTATGGGCATAGGTAGCGTATTCCTTACTAGGGCATGTGTTATTATATCCAGCCAGATATGCCTGCAGTCCCTGTTTGCATTATGTGCTCCTTATACCATCAAGATGGCCCAGAGTGTGGGATACCACATCATAGACCATATTGGCAAGAATGGTACTTTTTATTACCCTAAATTAGACCTTGTGGCTACGGCCATGATCCTCGATGATGTAAAAACGCTTAAGCTGGCAGATGAAGAGGAACGCGAAAAAATAATGAGTTTGAGGACAAACCTTCAGCAGGTACGGAAAGAATTATTGAGAGGTAAAGAAATAGAACTTGACTTCCACCTCGAAATAGCTAATTTAGATGCATGGTATGCTTCGGGGATCATTAAAAATTTGATAAAGGATGCGTAAATTTCTATTGATAATTCTGCTGTTTTGTCTGAATAGTATCGCATATTGTCAATCCCCCATTTCTTTTAGTCCTGCTATCGTTGGTAAATATGTTGGTAAACAACTTTCCTTGTTTGCTGATACAAGCGCGTCACTTAGTTTCAGCGAAGTTAGAAATACACCCTCCCGGTTCGCTCCGTGCGATAAGGATGTGATCAACCTCGGCATTACTCCAAATACCAGTTGGCTGCGGTTTAAAATAGTAAATACGTCCACCGAAAATAAGATAGTGCTTAATGTGGCCTATCCGATTCTTGATGAAGTTGGGCTGTACACCATTTTTAAAACGGGTAGGGTAGATAGTAGTATGCTGCTGGAAACTACCCGTACACAGGACCGCACATACAACCACCAGGATTATATTTTTGATATTTTCCTTCCTCCCGGCGACACCGCAGAATGTTTTTTAAAGGTGCGTTGCAGCAAGCAGGCGCTGGTGCCGTTATCGTTAAATTCGCCCAAGTCTGTTCTCGATAGCCTCTCCAACATTGATATACTCACCGGTATATTTTTTGGCATCATGCTGGTCATCTTGTTGTACAACATTTTCGTGTATTTCTCTGTCAGGGACAAAAGTTATCTCGCTTACGTACACTATATTTTCTGGGTTACAGTTACCCAGTTAGCGTTGCAGGGATATGGTAGCCGGTTTCTCTGGGGCGAAAGCATGTGGATGGTGAGGAATATGGTCAATATTTCAGGGGCCATGTCCGGCATGTCTACCATATTTTTCGTGCAGGCATTCCTGCAGACCAAAAAATTTGCGCCAAAGCTCAATGTCCCGCTCAATGTGATCATTGCCGGTGATGTTATTAGTCTTTTACTTGTTTTTATTGGCAAGACTGCCGCCAGTTATCTCGTCATTGATATTACCGCTGGCCTGGGGTCGTTTTATGTATTGTTTGTTGCCGCATGGCTCTATAAGAAAAAACATCGGTCAGCAGGCTTCTTCCTCCTGGCCTGGACTTTGTTCCTCGTTACCGTTATCCTGTTTGTTATGAAGGATGCCGGTGTATTTCCGTACAATACGTTTACGTCTTTCCTTTTGCTGATAGGGTCCAGTATTGAGGCTGTATTACTGTCATTTGCCCTGGCCGATAAGATCAATATCTTCCGGAAGGAGAAGGAAGAATCGCAGGCGCAAACACTGCTGGCCTTACAGGAAAATGAGCGTATTGTGCGGGAGCAGAATGTGATCCTGGAGCATAAAGTTACGGAGCGTACTCACGAACTGAAATTATCTAATGACGACCTCAGCAAGGCGATGATAGAATTGAAAGAGGCCGAATCGCAGTTGGTAGAATCTGAAAAAATGGCGTCACTCGGTCAGCTTACTGCCGGCATTGCCCACGAGATCAATAACCCGATCAATTTTGTAACCTCAAATATAAAACCGCTTAACCGGGATGTGCTGATCCTGCTCGATACTGTTGACGCAATGGAGAAGATAGTGGCGGAGAATAAAACTGTGGCGGAAAAGCAGAAGATGATCGAAGATTATAAAACAGACATCGATTACGATTATCTGAAAATAGAGATCGAACAATTGCTGGACGGCATCGGTGAAGGTGCTACCCGCACTGCCGAAATTGTAAAAGGCTTACGCATCTTCTCTCGTCTGGATGAAGATGATCTCAAGAAAGCCGATCTTAATGAAGGATTAGAATCTACACTCATTATCTCAAACAATTTGCTGGGCGCGCACATCAAGGTGAAAAAGGACTACGCCAATATTCCGCTTGTAGAGTGTTATCCGGGCAAGCTGAATCAGGTATTCCTAAATATTATATCTAATGGAACATTTGCCATCAAAAAGAAATTTGGCGAAAAGGACGGAGGATTGATCACTATTGCTACATCGGCTGATGAGGATTCTGTGTATATTAGCATTGCTGATAACGGTACTGGTATGGACGATAATACTAAAAAACGGTTATTTGAGCCCTTCTTTACTACCAAAGATGTGGGTGAAGGTACCGGCTTAGGCATGTCAATTGCTTATAATACAATTAGCAAGCATAACGGAGAAATAAAAATAAATTCTGAGATGGGAGTAGGCACTGAATTCATAATTAAGCTACCTTTAACTCATAAATAACATAGTGTTGAATGCATTTGAGAAAATAAAAGTCTTATATATAGACGACGAACAGAACAATCTGAATAGCTTCAAAGCGACGTTCAGATTCGACTATACTATTCTTATTGCACAAGATACGAATAAAGCTTTCGAACAATTAAAAGCAAACCCTGATATTAGGGTCATCTTGTGCGATCAGAGAATGCCCGACAAAACAGGCGTCGAGTTTTTCGAAGAGGCATGCGCGTTATACCCGGCTCCGGTACGTATTCTGCTCACCGGCTATGCCGATCTGGAGTCTGTGATTGATGCTATTAATAAGGGCCATATTTTTCGCTACATAAAGAAGCCGTGGACCGATGTAGATATTAAATCGGCAATAGAAGAGGGTAACAAATTTTACATTACCACTTCTATGCTCGCTATTAAAAATAAAGAACTTCAATCGGCCTATGACGAGCTGGGCAAATTCGCATACAGCGTCACGCATGATATGAGGGGGCCATTGCTCAGCGTTATTGGAGCGCTCGAGATATCTAAAAGCATGGATAGTATCGTCGAGATCCGGGAGATACTGGATATGATGGATGCCGCTGTGAAAAAACTGGATGAGTTTATTAAGAACATGCATGAATACTACAACCTGAAAAGAATGGAGCTCATCTTTGAAGAGGTAGATTTTACCAAGGTGGTCTCAGACGTTGGTGCGTTCTTCAATATCGGCGGTAAAATGGATAAGGTGAAATTTTCGTTCAATGTTGTTCAAAACGAAGTTTTCCTCTGTGATGAAATTGCTATTAAAATAATTTTGAACAATCTTTTGTCAAACGCCTTTAAATACCAGAGAAGGAAAGCCGAGAATAAATTTGTTGAAGTAAATGTTGAAGTTAAAAATAATGAGGCCACTCTCATCGTAAAAGACAATGGTATCGGTATCGAAGAAAGCCATATTCCCCGCGTATTTGATATGTTCTATCGGGCTACGTCTGAAGAAACAGGGTCGGGCTTCGGACTATACAATGTAAAGGACGCACTGAATAAACTTAATGGAACTATCGACGTAAGCTCTGTTGTAAACGAAGGAACTGTTTTTAAAGTAATCATCCCAGGGAAGCCAAATGACGCAAGCTAAAAAGCTACATTTTATTATTATTGACGACAGTAAACTGGATTGTTTTATTGCCGATAAAATTATTAGGAATACAGGGAAATGTGAGTCGGTTACGACATTTTTGCAAGCTACAGAAGCAATCGAATATATTGCCAAAACGCCCCCGCATGATGAGCATACTCGTACCATCGTTCTGGTGGATATCCAAATGCCGGTCATGAATGGTTTTGAATTTGTTGAAGCATTTGAAAAATTACCGCCATCAGTTATTAAGCATTACACCCTTTACGTAATATCATCGTCTATCAACGAGAATGATATATACAAATTGCAGAATTACGCGTCGGTAAAACAATTCCTGAATAAGCCGCTCACCAGCAATACGCTTGCGGCTATTTTGGGATAACAGGAATGATGAATAATTTGGGACCCCGTTCATAACACCATGTATGCCTGGAGAAACAAAACAAATGCAGCTGATCGAATGCCCCCGCGATGCCATGCAGGGCTGGGAGCTTTTTATCCCTACCGCTGAAAAGATTCAGTATCTCAATGCATTGCTCAAAGTAGGTTTTGATGTGCTGGATTTTGGCTCGTTTGTTTCTGCGAAAGCAATTCCACAACTGGCAGATACCAAATTGGTCATTCCCGGCCTGGATATGGGGGATACGCATACCAAACTGCTGGCCATTATTGCCAACACACGCGGCGCCGAAGACGCCGTTCAGTATGATGAGATAACTTACCTGGGCTTCCCGTTCTCCATTTCAGAGACGTTTCAGTTGCGCAATACCAATAAGACCATCGCGCAATCGCTCGTTCAGGTAGAGGAGATACAGAATTTGTGTGCCGCTAAGAACAAAGAACTGGTTATATATATATCCATGGGCTTTGGTAATCCCTACGGAGACGCCTATACCGCCGATGTGGCTATCAATTGGGTGAGGAGACTGACTCAGCTAGGTATCAGAACTATAGCCATGTCTGATACCGTTGGCGTTGCCGAACCCCACAATATTACCCGTATATTTGATCAGCTTCTTCCTGAATTTAAAAACGTTAATATCGGCGCGCATTTCCATTCTACCCCCGACAAATGGGAGGAAAAGATACATGCCGCCTACAATGCCGGCTGTATGCGCTTCGATAGCGCCATGAAAGGCATCGGTGGATGTCCTATGGCAGAAGACGAGCTGGTGGGCAACATTGCTACCGAGAACCTCGTAGGCTGGTGCGATCTGAATAATATACCGCTTCAGCTCAACAGGCATGCTTTTGCTACTGCCTGGCAGATGGCCGGCAGGATATTTGTGTAAGATCACCTGTTCGCTGTTTCTGCTTTTTGTTTGTACTTTTACACCTTATAAGATCATCTTAACGGTTAGTTTTCCTTCATGCCATACATTGTCGGGAGGCGCCTCAGGACTTTGTAACTTATGTCAACACACGGAGAAATAAAACGCGTTACCACCAATACGCTGCAGTGGATGAAACAACACGGCGAAAAGATCAGTATGCTTACTGCTTACGACTTTTCCATGGCGCGCATCTTTGATGATGCCGGCATTGATGTGATATTGGTCGGCGATTCAGCATCCAATGTAATGGCAGGTCATGAGACCACCTTGCCCATCACCCTCGATCAGATGATCTATCATGCCCAAAGTGTGATACGTGCCTGTCAGCGTTGCCTGGTCATCATCGACCTGCCTTTCGGCTCGTACCAGGGCAATAGTAAAGAAGCCCTCAATTCATCCATCCGTATCATGAAAGAATCAGGTGCGCATGGTATAAAGCTGGAGGGTGGCGAAGAGGTCTGCGATTCTATAAAGCGTATTACAGGGGCAGGCGTACCGGTCATGGGTCACCTCGGCCTTACCCCGCAATCGATATACAAATTTGGTACCTATGCCGTGCGTGCCAAAGAAGAGGAAGAAGCAGAGATACTGCTGCACAATGCTAACCTGCTCGAGGCGGCCGGCTGTTTCTCACTGGTACTGGAGAAGATACCCGCGAAATTAGCCGCTGAAGTATCTGCGCAAGTAAAGATACCGGTAATAGGTATAGGCGCCGGCCCGCATGTGGATGGGCAGGTGCTGGTAATGCATGATATGCTGGGCATTACCAAAGACTTCTCACCCCGTTTCCTGCGCCGTTACCTTAACCTTTACGAGGACATATCTGACGCCACTAAACGGTACATCAAGGATATCAAGGATAAAGACTTCCCTAACGAACAAGAGCAGTACTGATAATACGTAGCAATGGTAAACATAGCAGTCTGGAAAAAACTAACCGAAGAATTTGCAGCGGAAGGAGTCGCGCTTGTAGCAGTGTCAAAGACCAAACCTGTCGGTGACATTCTTGAGCTCTACCAGGCTGGCCAGCGCGCGTTCGGCGAAAATTACGTGCAGGAGTTGGTGGAGAAACAAGCTGCATTACCCGCTGATATTCAATGGCATTATATAGGCCACCTGCAGGGGAATAAGGTGAAGTTCATCGCCCAGTTCGTGCACCTCATACACGCTGTAGATAGTTTCAAACTGCTGGCAGAGATCGATAAACAGGCACTAAAAAATAACCGGACCATTGATGTATTGCTCCAGGTGCATATTGCCGCAGAAGATACCAAGTTCGGGCTAAGCGAACAGGAGATCATGCAACAGTTTGGCGAGCAGTCAACCCCACTGGCAAATGTGCGTATCTGTGGCCTGATGGGCATGGCTACAAACACAGATGACCAGGCCCAGGTGCGTACCGAATTTCGCCGGCTACGAGATCTGTTCACACTCCTTAAACAAACCACCTTCAGCCGCAACCCGTCATTTACTACCTGCTCCATGGGCATGAGTGCCGACTACACGATAGCCATTGAAGAGGGCAGCACTATGGTGCGCATCGGCAGCATGTTGTTTGGTGCCAGGTAGCACGTTAATTGTTTGCGTATATTAGCCGTCTATGATAGATTTTATCAAGGACAGATGGGCGCTGTTCCTGGTGTTGGTAATATTCATTATATGCAAAATACCACACCTCAGTTACCCCTACTGCTGGGACGAAGGCTTTCCGTATGCCGCCGCTATCAGGGCGATGTATGCGCACGGAGCAAGCCTGATGCCCTCTGCTATTGATCCTGAATTGTCGCGCGGCCACCCGCTCTTATTTCATGCTGCAGCCGTTACATGGATGAATATCTTCGGCACGTCTCATATGGCCATGCACTCATTCTCATTATGTACCTCCGTACTGTTCCTTGCTGCCATTTATGAAACGGGCCTCCGCATGTATAACAGGCAGGTGGCGCTGCTCGTTCTATTATTGATAGCCACATTGATGATCTTTTTCATTCAGTCTGCTTTCGTACTGCTGGAGATACCACTGGCATTTCTGTGTTTTATTAGCCTGGTCTGTTATGTAAACAGGAAGTATGTGCCGACTGCTTTGTGCCTCACCGCTGCTTTTTATACCAAGGAGAGTGGGTTAGTATTAGGCGTCGTTTTAGGAATAGATGCAGTAATAGGTTTATTCACTAATAGTGAAAAACGTCGTGATCGGATTTGCCGATTGCTATCCGTTGTCATCCCATGCCTGCTGGCCGCCGCATTTTTCCTGGTGCAGAAACACGAGATGGGGTGGTACATTTTTCCGCTGCATAACGACTATATTAAACATGACTGGTACAGTATCTGGTCTGGCTTCAGGATGAACTGCATCCGCGCGTCCTTCGACCTCGTATCAAAGCAGTATTACTTTTTACTACTGCTGTTTATATCACTGCTTGCCGCAGCCCGTAACCGGGATGTAAGGTACCTGGCCCCATTTATTCCGGCTGCAATCATCTATCTACTGGTGGATGACAGGCGGGGCGGCGATATAAAATTCAGCTTTATTTTGCTTGCCCTGTTCATTGCGGCTATCGTATACATGGGCTATCTGCTACGGAAACTAAAAATATATAATGACAAACGGCAGGAGTCATTTATTGTTTTGTCTGCGGCGTTTGTATTCCTTTTCTTATGCTTCTCATCAATGAGCGTATTCATATACCGGTATTTGCTTGCCTCCATCATTCCGCTATTCTTTATCCTTGGCGTTATCATCGAAAAATTCGTTGAGCGAACGTCCTCGTATCTATACTACCCGGTACTCTTACTCATACTGACCATCAGTTACTTCTCCTTTAAAACAGACCGAAACCTCAGCGACTTTGAGCCGGGAGCTTTCGCAGCCATGAATGTGCAGCAAAAGGAAGTTGACTTCCTGGAACATGAAGACGCATACAACAAGCCAATTGCGTGCGGCTCATTCCTCACACGTGAACACCTTACTGATCCTGCAACAGGATACTTGCGCGGACCACAATATTTCGGGCAAGTGAAGTGGGGGGTAGACCCTGCTACCATCTTTGTGGTGTTCAATGATATAGACCATGATTACCGGTATGCCGAAGTCAGCAAAGACACTTCTTTTCACATGGTTTACCGATATGCCGATGACATGGCATGGACCGAAATATATAAACGGAGATAAGCTGATAGTTTCAGCTTATCTCCGTTTATCTTGTTACACAACCCGTACAGTGGTCTTTGCCAGGTATTTCCCTATTTCGTTTAGTGCGTAATTCAGTCGTTCACCGTTCTCATAGTAAGGTATACCGAACCGGAGAATGTGGTGAATGACGCCATTTATTTTATGCTCCTTGATGCATTTAATGTGCACCTGCTGCTCATTGAGGTACTTGTATAAGTAATAAGGATCGTAATCCGTGAATGCAAGTGTGATCACTGGTGAGGCGTTATCCTCGTTTAGGAATACATGAGCGATGCCTCTTAATGAGAACAACTCATCAAGCTTCTCCTGGAAAGTGGCGCCGAGGTACCGTGACCTTTCGAGTACATTGGCCTTACCTGCCTCCTTAAAGAATCTCAAAGCCTCCGTGATGGCCGGATACAATCTGAAATCCTGGCCGCCGGGTATACTTATAGATTCATTGACCGGTGTGTGCGACAGGCCATGCCCGCTCCAGTACATGGCTTCTATCCACTCCTGGAAATCTATACGCATCCACATCAGTCCGCCGCCGTGTGGGCCAAAAAGCCACTTGTGCGTGCTGCCCAGTATTGCATCGCCATCGCCAAAGGGAAGGTCATAGAGGCCCAGGGACTGCGCCACATCTATAATGATCTTACAGCCTGGCACTGTCTTGCGCACCAGCCGGCTCCACTTTTCTACCGGGGCCAGGTTGCCCGTATCGTAATACACATGCGAGAAGAAAGCGATCTCCGGCTGCAGTTCCATCAGCCAGTTGGTCATGGCTACTTCATCGGCCAGCACATCATCCTCTATATAATGAATGTCGAATTCAGGCAGGTGGTGAAAGCAGCCTATGCCGCCCTCATGTTCATGAGTGGTGGTGAATACCTTGTAGGGCGGTTTGTTGCCTGACACATTGTGCAGCTTACGGAGCATAGACAATGCCAGCAGGTTCATGGTCTGTGAGGTACTGTGCGTCACCGTGAGGCGGTAACCTTCTGACGGCCACAACTCCATGCAGAGCTCACTGATATCCGCAAGGCTCTTACGGCCGCTCTCGTAGCTGCCCAGCGGGAAGCCCTCGGGGTCCTTTGTTGGGTGCTGGTTGTTCCTGCTCTTCTTCACAGATACCGATGTAGTACCCAGGGTGCCAGGGTTTAGGTTAATGCGGTCTGTATGAAAATGCTGCTCCCGGAACAGGTCCCAGTATACTTCATCGGTAATATTGTTCTTCTCAAATTTCACCGGCTGTTTCACACCATCGGTAATATCATCTGCCCACTTGATACTGGGTATGAAGAGGCTGTCTGATATATTGTTTTTGAACCGCTCTATAATGCGCAGCATTTCCTTGGTCACTTCTGCGAAAGGCGAGTGCAGGGTATCGTGGCCGCTATAGTCGGTGTCTATACCATACTCCGCCTTGGTGTCAGACTGTTCAGAGCGGGGATCATGCGTGCGAATGACGCTCACATCGTAGCCTTCTTCACGCGCTATGGTTTTTATGGAAGCTGCCAACTCATTGATAGAGAAGTTGGTCTCCGTAACATGGTTCACTACTTTGTGCGTTCCGGGGTCGGCGCGGTTGCCTATGAAGGAGACTAATGAGTTCACAGAGTCTTTAAGCGCCATAAGGCCGGTACGCTGGTTGCCCTTGCCATACACGGTCAGTGGGTGTCCCTGCACCGTCTGTGTCAGGAAGCGGTTCACCACGGTACCAAATATATGGTCGTAATCACAGCGGGTATACAATGCTTCGCAGCCTGCCATTTCCTCGGTAAGGAAACCGAATATGGTAGACTGCATCACGTCAGTGATACGTAGGTTCCATACACGGCATGCCATAGCCACGTAGTTGGTGTCGTTGATCTTGGAGATGTGGTAGATATCATCGGCCTCACGCGGGTAGGGCATAGGCTTGGTAGCCTCTATACCTTTATGGCGCGGGAAGAAATAGCCCTCTGCTATATCTATACCGCCCTGCGCGTACTCACCAAACGAGCCCAGCTTTATGATGTGCGCTTCCGGCACATGCCTGCGCACGGCCCACAGCAACCGCATATTGCCCGACTCATTATTCTTCACCGTGAACAGCGCTTCTTCTACACCCTTCATGGAGTAAGGCGCAGAACATTGCTGCGCCAGGTGAAAGATGGTATGCGGCTTCTCGTGCTTTATTACATCATCAAGCCGGTCGCTGTTCACGTCCATACGTATGTAGTGCAGGTTATCCTGCCCGTGAATGAGATTGAAGGCCACCAGCCGCTCCGTGGGTTTGGCAATGGGTATCAGCGTCTGGAAGCCATAGCTTTTCACTATGTTCCTCCGCCATTCATTATCCATGATAATGACCTTATGGTCGGGGTATTTCACGGCTACTTTCATAGCCAGTGGCCAGCCATAATAACCGTCTCCGCCTAATACTAATATGGTCTTGTTCATTGTTGAGTTGTGTGTGTGAGTAAGTAATGAGTGATGGAGCTAAAGGTAATTCAGGTACTAATGTATTACAATCATACAACAATATATAATTTGCAATTTAGATGTTAACGCGCTTAAAAAGGCGGCGCTTCATGCAACTGTTATGCCGGCTTCCTTCGCTCTTATCCACCTGAAACCAAGCGAGGTAGCAATGCTCACCACAGCCACGCACCACCACAGCGTATGAAAGCCCAGCCACTGCGCTATCTGCGCACCTGCTGCCGGCCCTGTTATCTGGGCTATAGACCAGGCCGATGTGTATAGCCCTGCATACTGGCCCCGGTTGCCGGGCACCGTTCGCACAACCCAAAACGAATTCATGAAGGGCATAGACAGCATCTCACCACCGGTAACGATCACCGCTGCCAGCACGGCAATACTTTTTTCACCGGGCAGCACATTGAACACCACGAACGACAAGCCCACCAGCAGGCAGCCATACATAATAAAGGTGAGGTTCTTCCGCTCAGATTCCAGCCTGAAGACCAGAGCCATCTCGAACAGTGCTATCAGCCCGCCATTGAGCGCCATGATCACGCCAATGAAGAATGGCGTGAGGTGCAGGCCATCGTGATAATAGACCGGCAGGGTAGAGAATATCTGGAAGAACGAAATGCCGAACATCACCACCAGCCCTATGAATACCATGTACATACGGTCGGCATAAGCCGATGGCGCTTTCTGTTCCTGCGGCGCCTTGTGCGCTGGCGTATGCGGGTTTCTGCGGGGCGACAGTACCAATCGCAGCAATATGGCTGCGGCTATGTTGGTAATACCATCTACCCAGAAGATCATGTGGTAATTGTGCGAGGCAATAACGCCACCCACCGCGCCGCCTACTGCCCAGCCCAGGTTGATCGCCAGTCTGTTGAGCGAATAAGAGCGTGTGCGATTCTCCTCCTTGCTGTATTGCGCTATGGCAGTGGCATTTGCCGGGCGAAACGAATCGTTAAGCGTAGCCAGCACAAAGGCACAAACACAAATGAGCGGGAAACTGTCGGCCTGCCCCAGCACCAGGAACATAATACCGCCGCACAGCAATGCGCCAAGTTGCACATTGTAAAACCCGAGCTTATCTGTGAGGCGTCCACCCAGGAAGCCGCCACATACAGCCCCCATACCAAACACGCCCATCACCAGTCCTGCACGGCCTATAGTGTAGTGGAGGGTCTGCGTAAGGTATAGCGTCATGAAGGGGATCACCATGGTGCCGCTGCGGTTCACCAGCATCACCAGCGATAGCCACCACGTAGCCGCGCTGAGGCCGCCAAAAGCGTTTCGGTATAAGTCGGCTATGCGTTTCATGACGAGAATGCAAAGGTATAATTTAAAGGGTCAACCTCGCCATAGCTGGCAATAAGACGGCTTTTGAAGCCATATTATGTAACGTGAGATAATTGAGTTAGCATAATGAGATTGCAATTACAACATCTAAACTAAATTCATCTCAATCCGATAATAAACCTTCTCATTTTGGGAAGGTTTGTTATTTTATATAATGACGGCAGTGTCGTAAAACCCTTTACCCAAAAGGGTTTCATGATATTATGGCATACTTTGCTGAAACTGGCACGCAATTGGCATATACAATGCAAACGGACTGCAGAATGATCAACCAACTCGAAATTCCAATGTACTTAGAGGATGCTTTGCCAGAGATAGCCGGGGAATTATTGCTCTGTAAGAAAGACAGCGCATACAAGTTAATGTGCACGCTTAGCGAATTTACCGAAAAAAATATTGAAGCGCACAATTATAAAGTTGTGAAACGTTGTTTCCAGGTGGCAGACAAACTGTATGCCAAGGGTAATGGCCTTGTAAGGAATGCTGTGGAAAATGTTTTTGTATACGCATTTTCACGCCTCTTGTGTAGGAATAATAAAGAAATTGGCTTGATCCTGGGATTAATTCCCGGTTCACTATATTCTTTATACATGCACCAGGTATTAAAGCCGGGGATATAAATATAACAATACAATTAAAAAAATAAAATGAAGGCCCGACAAAGTAGAATTAATTATTCAGATAGTAGGTTTTTGATATTGGGATCTATTCCTGGTAGTACAACATCATCATTTAAGAATGGCGTTACTAATCTGGCACCGGAATTCATAGTTGAGGTGGCAACCATCAGCCACATATTCTGGGCAGAACAGATCTGTGAAGAAATGTTGTCGTCGGCAATTGCTCGCGGAACCGGAATCTCAAAACGTTCTCCACAATCCATACAAATGAAAATGAAACAAGGCGAAGCGGTTATTGCGTTTACAGCCGATGGCAAATGGGCCGGATTTTCATATATTTCTGCCTGGGCGAACGGTGAATTTGTATCTAACTCAGGTTTGATAGTCGCTCCTGAATTCAGAAAAACAGGTGTCGCAAAGAAAATCAAGAGAAGGATATTTGAGCTGAGCCGCCAAAAATACCCGGAGGCTAAAATATTTAGTTTGACCACCGGCCTTGCGGTAATGAAAATGAATCATGAATTGGGTTTTCAACCCGTAACTTATTCAGAACTCCCGGCTGATGATGCCTTCTGGGAGGGTTGCAAATCATGCGTTAATTCCCATATATTAATGAGTAAAGGAAGAAAAAACTGCTTATGCACTGCTATGCTCTATGAAAAAGGAGAAATAAAACAAGAGGGTGCCATTTGCTGATTTTTAAACATATTTCCAAGCGGGTACAGGCCTATTGGTGCGTGTTTGCAACCATTAATACCCGCTGTGCAGGATTTTTAATCCTGTATGATATGGATTGGGATTTTCAATCCCACTAACCAAACAATAGTTATCACTTACACCCAATAAATATATTTTCCATTAACTCCTTTTCACAAACCCCTGCCCGATCTTTGTACTCCATTAAAGCAATCATTACAAGCATTAGTTAGGTTTAGAGCATCAGCTTGGCATCTTTACCGCCGTAACCAAAAATCAGTATTAACCAACCAGGGTGTAATATAGCGCTAATTAGCGTGTGCAGAAAGTGTTCAGTTTTTGTACACTTGGTCAACCAAAATCAGGACGAGGCAATTCAATTGAAAAGTAGCCCACTTTTTTCAAAAGTGAGCAATAATGTGCAATAAAAGTAAGTTAATACATTGATTATCAATTGCAATGTGAGCAATAAATTGTTGTGCAATAACA
>JABDCE010000040.1 GCA_013288285.1 Bacteroidota bacterium | reverse complement strand
TGCGACGAGGATGTTACGGTACAGCGTTTTCAACGCATGTGTTAACCGTACTTTTATCATCTATGAAATTAACCCTTCAGTAGTTACACTTACACTCATACATATTACGGTCCTGTTCGGCCTGATCAAAACTTGAATAAGCTGAGAATTTGTATGAACATTCAAAATCCTGTGGTTTATCGCAGGGCTGCCACTTCAAAGTGTAACTTATCTCAGAAAGTGACTTGCTTAAATAGCCTAAAGCCCTTGGTAGGCGATATGACCATACCTGTATTTTTTTAACAGTACCGTCATCGAAATAGACGGTAAATACACCACCCACGCCCCCGAATTGATGTTCACACGGATAAAAATCCTTTGCTGACTTTATATCTATGTAGGAAACAAAATTCCATAGATTTTGTAACCTTCCGCTGTCAAGCACCGCGCCCAAGCATTGACTGTAGTCAGGATATTTCAAAAAACATCTGCCATTCTTATTTACTTCGAAACAGGAAAACCCCGCATCCATGGTGCTGATAGCATGGACCTGCAACATGTAACAATAGTCAATTTTCGAGATTGCCCCTGGCCTAAAGCCCGGTTTGTAATCGGTAAAACCACCGAATTTATAAACAATCGTGTCCGTCATGTTATATAGCCGCATGTCCACGGTATCTGCAAATGGGTACACGTTAAGCCTGAATGAATCGGAGTAGTCTATTCTTTGTCTGACTGTATCATAACCGCTGGTTATTTTGTAAAGCGTGTCGATTTTTGCGGGAAACGTATTTTCGGTATTATCGTCAAATTTGGTGGTAACGTAGGTTACATTCTTGTTTAAATTTGTGTGGTGCACTGACTCACATCGATTGTGGTCATGCCGCAGCAATAATGCACAGGTACCGTCTGGCAGCAAAGTGAAATTCTTGAAGCTATATGAATTCCAGGTACGAAAATACCAGGAGGGCATACCGCCAAATACGTGCCCTTCAAAATGATCGCCCATGTCCATTACAATAAGAACGATCCCCGCATCTATTACTATGTCTGTACGTCCATTGCCATCAATATCCTCTTTGTAAATGTGCCAGCAAGTATCCATTGCCTCAGCTACTTCAGCAAAGGAATAATCATATGTCTCAGAATCTAAGGTGTGGGCTTCAGTATCATGTGCAACTACTCTTGTCTCCGTCATGCCGGTAGTTGGGTCATGATACATAAAGACTGTATCGAAACGTGGAGGATGCTGCGAATAATAAATTTTTTCCTTTTCAGCCCAGGTGATCGGCTCACATCTATCTGGATAAATTATTCCATTCTTGCTAAGGTTGGCAACTAGAAATTTTTGAACGTCTGCTTTTGTTGAAAGCGAGTCAATCACATTGGTATATCCGGTATATCCTGCAAGAAGGTACGTGCACAGCAACAGTATATGTTTTATATAAGACATCATAACTTGTACACTTCTTTTTGTGCTAAGAGTAACTAGGAATCGCACGGGAAGACAAATTACAGAAAAAAGCGTATACTGGTTCAACTTCTATTTTATATTCTTAAAAAATATACAAGTCGTCCATTCTTTTTCACATAGTTTGGTACGCTTTTTGCAGCATATTAGTGCCGGTCAACTTTGGCAGTAGCATCAGGCAATGATTTGGAATGAATAAAAAATTCCCGCGCCAAGAGGCAGTGTCAAGAAAATGTACACTTTTTGTTCAGTTTTTTAGGTCAAAAACTGCTTTTATTTTCATTAACTCATTGATTGTCAATATAAATGTGAGCAATAAACGCAGTTACCGTCCCGAAAAAAAAGTGTACAAAAAAGTTTCTACTTTCGGTCCGGCAAATTTCTGATACCGCAACAACCCGAAGAAAACCCGCAATTTTACACCTCGGATGAAGTAACACTACACCTCTCCTTTGGAGAGGCCGGGAGAGGACAACTAATTGACTATCAACAGCAACATGAGCAATAAAGAGCTAAATGACTTGTCCGCTTCTACTCCCTCTCCCTTGGAGAGGGCCGGGGAGAGGCCTTTTCCTTTTATCATTGGTATTACTGGCGGCAGCGGCTCCGGCAAATCGTCATTCGCCCGCGATCTCAAAGCCCAGTTCTCTGATGACGAAATGACAGTCCTCTGCGAAGACAACTATTATCTGCCAAAAGATAAGGTACCGGTCGATGCCAATGGCTGGCAGAATTATGATACTCCTGCCGCTTTCGACCACGCCTTATATATTACCCATGTCAGAAATCTGAAGTTGGGGCAGCCCATTCTTAAAGAGGAGTATACCTATTATAATCCCGGCGTCACGCCGGCCGTCATCACAATGGCGCCCACGCCCCTCATTGTCGTCGAGGGCATTTTTTCCCTGCACCCGTCTGAGATGCAGAAGCTCGTCGACCTCAAACTCTATATAGATGCCGATTTGGAGGCCCGGCTTACCCGCCGCCTGGCACGCGATGCCGTAGAGCGCGGCCTTGACCGCACTGATGTAGAATACCGTTGGAACAATCATATCCTCCCCGGTTTTGAGTAGGAGCGCTACAAAGCAGCGGCAGATATGATAATACTAAATAATACCGGTTACCAGGCTGGTTTGCAGGTGGTCACTGTATTTATTAAAGAGATATTAACCCGTATGCGCGCCCATACCGGCATAGAAATAAATACCTGAAATACGCGCAACAATTCAGAAAATTCTTTACCTTTGGGCCTCTGGTCTGAAAAGTCAAAAGGATTTTCTTTTTGACTTTTTGATTTTAGTTGAGGTACGCGCAAATACGGGCATAGTTCAACGGCAGAATGCAGGTCTCCAAAACCTTCGATCGTGGTTCGAATCCACGTGCCCGTGCTGATTAAATTAAAAGGTTGAGCAGTCAGCTTGTCTGATCGCTTAACGTAAAAAAAGTATTATGAGTAAAGTAGGAAGTTATGTTCAGGAAGCTTATGACGAGCTTTTACATAAAGTAAGCTGGCCCACTTGGGAAGAATTGCAGCAAACTACCGTTATCGTGCTTATCGCCCTCGGGTTGGTTACAGCAGTTATATTCGGTATGGACTTTGTTGGCGAGAATGTGCTGACTTTCATTTATAAAATTCTGGGCAAATAATGATGGAAACGATCGAAACTGCACCAAGCCAGGAAGCCCCTAAACCGGCCCAGGAAACCAAGTGGTACGTAATTCGCGTTATCAGCGGTAAGGAAAGAAAAGTAAAAGAATATCTCGACAAAGAGGTAAAGATAAGCGGTTGGACAAACTCTGTAGTACAGATACTCTGCCCTATCGAAAAGGTGTTCAAAGTAGTTAGCGGCAAGAAAGTACTCCGCGAAAAAACTTTGTTCCCCGGTTATATTCTGCTCGAAGCAAATGAAGGCAAGCTCACCGACGACATCATACACGCTATCAAGAATGTTACCGGTGTTATACACTTCCTCGGTAAGGAACATCCTACCGCCCTCCGCAAGTCTGAGGTGAATAAGATGTTCGGTAAAATGGATGAGGTAAGCGAGCAGGGCATCAGCTATGCAGAGCCATACATCATCGGCGAAACAGTGAAGATAGTAGACGGCCCATTCAACGACTTCAATGGTACGGTCGAAGAGATCAACCAGGAGAAGAAGAAACTGAAAGTGGTAGTAAAGATATTTGGCCGTGCTACACCAGTAGAGCTCAATTACAGCCAGGTAGAAAAAATAGCTTAGTATTTATTGAAGCCATAGTTTATAAAGCCGCATCCTTTTACAGAAGGGTGTGGCTTTATAGCTTAGCTATCGCGTCGCACATAAGCGCCATGTCTGCAAGCGTATACCTATGGTCTACTGGCAGCGGCCACAGCTTGTCGGTCAGCATCTTTTCCAGGTCATAACCGTTTGTATTTCTGAGCAAGGTGTCTTTCCAGAAGCTGGGTATGAATATCTCCTGCCCGTACAGTGAGGCTTTATCTATGCTCCTGTTTGTCAGCCAGGGATAGCACATCGGCACACTGTCCGTTGGCAGGGCTGCATCCATCAGGTTGTTGCCACCTAGTTGGTCATGAAGAAATCGGAAGTTGTCGCGTCGCGCTGCCGCAGTTGCCGTATAGTCAGTTCCTGATAGCAGGTATTCACTCAGCTTCGACATAGCCAGTACCTCACTGCCGGCCAGTTGCTCATTCTTCAGAAAGGTAGCATACCCTTCTGCGGCATGTCCGTTAAACCTTTGCAGCAGGTGATCGGTCATATAGTGCTCGTTCCTGTGCTGCGGCTGTTGCACTGCTACGTCCTGCGGCGCATACAGGTAAGAGCCATCTGGCACCCCGAAGAACTTCCGGCACGAGTTGAAGTACCATGACACACCATTCCCCTTCATATAGAAGGCTTGCGTGCAGTCCACTATAAGCCGGTCTTTGTATCGTTCAGAGAGCACCTGCACGGTCTCTCTTTTCAGGTCAAAGTAGTTGACGTACAGGAAGTATTCGCCGTCTTTCAAGTCAGGCAATGATTGCGGCTCCAGTCGTTCGTCTATTGCGTAGAATGCATAGGTCACGTTGGCAGCTGTAAATGGTTCCAGCAGTGCATCGCAGGTGTAGTAGGGTATGTATACCAGTGTTGGCTTTACGGTATTAAGTATACAGTGCAGCGCTGCCCTCCCGCTCTTTAGCTGGTAGGGCGTCTCGTGGTAGCTGTTGCTACCCCGGTTCAGCGCTAACTCAAAGTACCCGCCTATTGGTTTCATGACAGTGTGTAGTCCTTTAGCATTGCTTGTACAATATCCGGTGCGTTAAACATCAATACGTCAATGATAGACATGCCCGCTTCAAAAGTATCTCTTTTTTGACTGTATGGTGTTAGCTGTGGGTGAATGAACTGCAATTCTATATTACTGTTTCTGAACTTGGCCGGGTCAAACAGGTCTACGCCACCCGGTGGGTTGATGTATGTGGTTGCCCCTATCTGCTCAGATATCCGCAACGCCCATTCACCAGCGTCGTTTACGCCGGTATAGTCATAGTTCATCTCAGATGATATTTCAATCTTAAAATCAATGCCTATGTAGTCACATACCAGTTTCAGATAATAGCCGTTAAGCCGGGTGACATTGGTATCCGTAAGGTCAAAGCATCGCTGCAGCAGGTCTTGTACCGCAGCATAGTGTGGTGCTCTTTTCTTATAGTGTTCCGTCTGCCTGATGATCTTGTCTTTCCAGTCATTACCATCCTTGGCCACAATGTCTTTGATCTTCGTGTCCCTGTTGTGTTCCGCTATCGGCAACACTATGTATTGGTTGCCTTCTGCCGGCTTCAGTATCCGGTTCCTGTTTATCCAGCCGTGACGTATGTATTGCACATCATCAAACAGTATGAACCTGTCCACTGCGTGTATCAGTTGAAAGTAACCCAGGTAGGGAAAGAAGTAAGGCTGCATGATACCTGCTTTCATAGTGCCGTTTATGGTCGCGGTTTATTACTGATGAGGATATCCATTCTGTAGTCAGAAACCGGCATTTGTTGCGGAGTGATCACGCATTGCAGTTGCAGCTTATCGCATACCGCTTCAATATCTGCCGGCAGCCACCAGGTACCCAGCCCGTCATTGGTAAGGTCTCCTTTGGCTTGCAGGTTTTTGTAGAATGCTTTGCGCTCTTCTGTGTTGTAGTAGTTCCATTTCAGATCATCGTCCGGCACGCCTCTTATCAGGAACTTGAAGTCACGCGTAATTGCCAGTATAGACGAGAGCATACTCTCAAAGTCGGCTACAGAGAAGTAGGCCAGCGCATCATTCATCAGGAACTTGCCGGGCACTATGCCGGGGCATAGCACTCTGAAGTTCTTCAGGAAGTCGGTAGTTCCGCCCAGGTGGTATTCTATATTCGCCGCCGACCTGAACTGCCTGGCAGTGTCAATGATCGATTGTGAAAAGTCAACGCCTATTATCTGCTTTACTTTGTCTTTCAGTTCGTAGGTAAATAGTCCGTTGCCGCAGCACAGATCCACCAGTATATCATCTGGTGAGAACGCGGAGTCTTCGACTATCTTGTCTATGATCTGGTCAAATGCTTCCTTAGTTACCGGCTTCCGGTTTACGGTGCGCGCTACCTGCAGGTATAGGTCGTCTTCTGTCTTCACTTCTTCTTTACCATACCGGTTCAGAAGAAATTTATCCCAGAAGTCCTGCCAGTTATCAAACTGTTCCATAGCGGCTATTATTTACTTATCAGGATATCCATCCGGTAATTTGATACCGGAGGCTCCTGGTTACGGATCACAACATCAAGACCCAATGTATGACATATCTGTTCTATCTCCGCCGGAGACCACCACCTGCCCAGCCCGTCATTTGTTATGTCTCCCTTGGCTACATATTCATGGTATCTCTGCTTGCGCTCATCGGTATTATAGAAGTTCCACTTGAGCAGGTCATTCGGCACCCCTCTTATCAGGAACTTAAATGCACCACGCGCAACACCTGATATAAGTGTGAGTATCTCTTTCAGATCTTCAGGCTTAAAGTAAGCGAGTGAATCGTTCATCAAATACTTCGCCGGATGAACGCCCTTACTTTCCAGGCTGGCAAGAAACTCAGTTACACTGCCCAGGGTATATGATATGTTTGTTGCAGATTTGAATTTCACCGCGGCCTCAATGAGGTGCGGGGCAAAGTCTACAGCCATTATTTGTTTCACTTTATCCCGGAACTCATAAGTACACAACCCGTTACCACAGCATAGTTCCACCAGTATATCTTCTTCACTCAAATCAAGTGTATGTACAATCCCCTCGTTTATACGGTCAAATATCTCTTTCTCAATCGGCTTATTATGCACCGTCTTACCCACCTGGAAGTAAAGGTCGTTCTCAGTTTCAATATCCTTATTCCGCCACTCTTTCCAGAAATTTTCCCAGCCGATGAAGTGCTCCATTTCCTTACTAATTATTTTGAACTCTCAATAATATCCTGCTGATGAACTGTATATCTTCCGGCTTCAACGAATGGTTCATCGGCAGGCACACAATGCGGCGGCATACATCGTTGCATACCGGCGTATCTTTCTTCGTCACGAAGTCAAGTGTAGACAAGCTGGGGTAGAAATAGCGCCGTGGGTAGATGAGATTATCATTTAGCACCTTAATGCTTTTCAGCAGTTGCTCTTCCGTTTCAAATATGATGGGGTAGTAACTATAGTTCCACTCGGCATTTGCATTCAGCTTCTGTCTCGTAACCCTTAGCCCTTTCAGCGACTCATTGTATAATGCAGCCTGGGTCTTGCGGGATGCAAGTATCTCATTTATGCTTTTGAGATTCACTAATCCCATGGCCGCATGAAATTCTGAGTTCCTTCCGTTGATGCCCACGCATGCAAACGTATCCATGCTTTCATGCCCGAAGTTTCTCTGGTAGGCCATCTTCTTCAGTAGTTCCGGTTGCCGTGTAAATACTGCGCCACCTTCTACCGTATGAAACAGTTTTGTAGCATGAAAGCTGGTAGTGCTTATGTCGCCATAATCGAACACCGACTTGCCCATATACTTACTGCCGAAGCAATGCGCCGCATCGTAGATCACTTTCAAATTGTGCTTCTTGGCTATCTTGTCTATTGCAGCTATATCACACGGATTACCGAATATATGCGTAGCCATGATCGCCGTAGTCTTTTCTGTGATGGCCGCTTCTATCAGCGCAGGATTGATATTCAATGTCTCCCTGTCCATATCTACGAATACGGCTTCGCAGCCCTCCCACAGTATGGATGAAGTAGTGGCGATGTAAGAGAAGGGAGTAGTAATGATCTCTCCTTTCAGCTCCAGCGCCTTGATAGCTATCTGCAATGCCACAGTACCGTTGGACATGAACAACATGTGATCAACGCCCAGGTGTTCTTTCAGCTTCAGCTCCAGGTCATTGACCAGCGGTCCGTTATTCGTCAGCCAGCACCTATCCCAAACACCCCGAAGGTATTCGAAATATTCTTCCATGTCGGGTAAGAATGGTTTGGTCACGTTTATCATATTCTGTGGCTTTATTAAATACAGCTTACTATTTATGCTCTGTTATTATGTTATCGAAAAATCAAGGTCAGGCCTTATGGCACCCAGCCATTTTCCATACCAGTTGCCCTCTCTCACTATATCAAACACTTCGAAGGTCAGCAGGTCTTCTTTGCCAAAGATAATAACGCTTGTGTCCTTTACAAAGAGCAGGTTGATGGTATAAATATCGTCGTTAAGCAGATTGGCTGGTATTTTCAGTACGCTGTGATATGTTCCCGGCTTCAGTTCCTTAGACTCTGTACCGACATTGAAGATACAGGTACCCGAGGCTGTGTATAGCAAGAAGCTCAGGTTGATATGCATGGCCTTGTACACCCTGAAAGAGAACGCTACTTCGATAGGTGTTGTTACCATTATCTGCTCAGAAACATCTGTGAATTGTGGCAGCAACTCAGCGCTCAGTAATTTGATGAGGTCATTGCCAGGGGCTTCTGCTTCTTCCCATTTTCGTTCCAGGCAGTTCTTGATTTCCTTGCTCAGGTAATTATTAATTACTTTCTCTGTTTGCCCCGCGGCCTGCAGCTGGCCGGCCTTCAAATATATAGCCGACTTACACAAGCTCTGCACGGCCTGCATATTGTGGCTTACAAAGATGATGGTTCTGCCATGGCTGGCCACGTCGCCCATTTTGCCCAGGCACTTCTTCTGAAACTCTGCATCGCCCACGGCTAGCACTTCATCCACAATGAGTATCTCCGGTTCCAGGTGGGCAGCTACTGCAAATGCAAGCCGCACATACATTCCAGATGAATATCTTTTTACCGGAGTATTGATATACAGCTCCACACCTGCGAAGTCTACTATCTCGTCGAACTTGCGGTCTATTTCCTTCCGGGTCATACCCAGGATAGCGCCGTTCATGTATATGTTCTCCTTGCCGGTGAGCTCGGGATGAAAGCCCGTGCCTACCTCAAGTAATGAGGCTATCCTGCCTTTTATTTTTATAGCGCCCTGTGTAGGGGCAGTCACCCTGGAAAGTATTTTTAACAACGTTGATTTACCTGCCCCATTCCTTCCTATTATCCCCAGTGTATCGCCCGCATGCACATCGAAATTAATGTCCTTCAATGCCCATGCATACTCGCTATCGCTTTTCTTCGTCCGGTCATTTTCAACGCCTACTTTCAGGTAAGGATCTTCTTTGCCGCGCGTTCTTGCCCACCACCTCTTCAGGTCGTGGCTAAGCGTACCGGTGCCTACCTGGCCCAAATGGTACAGCTTACTTATGTTTTCCGCGCGTATCACTACTTCCTTACTCATCAGCTTATACTATACGGTGTCAATGAACCGCTTCTCTACTTTGTTAAAGATGAATATACCCAGCACTAAAAAGACAATGGTAAACACTACGCTATACAGGAGCCAACCGGCGTCAAACTCACCCTTGCCCAACAGTCCATATTTAATGGCTTCGAATAATGAAGTTAACGGATTGACGAGGAAAAATATCTTCTTCCTGCCATGCACCTCTGATAATGGAATAATGACCGGCGTGGCATACATAGCCAACTGCACGCCAAAAGCGACGAGAAAAATAAGGTCGCGGTACTTAGTGGTGAGCGAGGTGATGATGATGCCAAAAGCAAGGCTCATGAGAATAATGACCAATAGCCACAGCGGCGTGAGCAGCAGGTACCAGTTGGGCATTATAGATTTGGAAACAAACACATAGTAGAGTAACAAGACTGCGAACAAGCTAAACTGTATAAGGAACTTGATAAATCCGGAAACAACTTTAGAAATAGGAAGTATGATACGCGGAAAATATACCTTGCCAAAAATAGACGCATTGTCTGTAAATGTCTTCGACGTGGTATTGAGGGTATCAGCGAAATAGTTCCATAAAGTAGTGCCGATGAGGTAAAACAATATGGGAGGGACGGCGCCTGTAGAGATATTGGCAATACTATTAAATACAACCAGGAACATTAATGAGGTAAGCAACGGCTGTACTACAAACCATACAGGTCCCAGGATTGTTTGCTTGTATACCGTAATGATGTCCTTTTTCACAAACATCATTAACAGGTCGCGGTATTGCCACAGCTCTTTGAGATTAAAATCAAGGTTGCCGCGACCGGAAGTAATTACGGTATCCCAATTGCCAACATCATTAGTTTTGTGAGCCATAATTAGTTTATGAGACCGGCAGCGTAACTTATCTCAGCAAGCGAGGTTATTTCTCTTTTTTCCCGGAGCTAAACCAGTTTTTAATTCCTTTTTTCCTTTTGTCGTCTGTATAGTAGCCATTTCCGTAAGAGCCATAACCATAGCCGTAGCCATATCCGTAACCGTAGCCATAACCATAACCCTCTTCATAGCCATAGCCATAAGCAAAGCCCCTGTTGGCAATTACATCATTAATAATGAAACTGATCTTAGGTATCTTGCCACTTTCATACAGCTCATTAGGTATGTTCAACTGCTGTTTATAAGTATAGCCCTGTCTTACTATGTACAATGTTGTATCGGCATACCTGTAGAGCAACTGGGCGTCTGTTACCAACCCTACCGGAGAAGTATCGAGCACGATGTAATCAAATTTTTCCCTGAGCATCTTAAACATCTCTTCCGTACGCTGCAACAAAATCAGCTCTGAAGGGTTGGGCGGTACAGGGCCTGACGGCATGATGTACAAATTAGGATCTAAACCTGAAGGGAATATGATGTCATCCAGGTTAGCCTTGCCGATGGAGAAGCTGGAGAAGCCGACACTGTTATCGATACTCAGCATTTTAGAGACCTTAGGTTTTCTCAGATCGAATTCCATGAGTAGCACTTTTTTGCCAGACATAGCCAGTGTAATGGACATGTTAACCGCAATAAAAGACTTACCCTCTCCACTCATGCTCGATGTGATCATGATCACCTTCTCATCCTTATTTATCAGCAGGTATTGAAGATTGGTACGCAGCGCCCTGAACTGCTCTGCTATCATGGTACGGCTGTTCTTTTTGATAGCTACAGCTTCATCATCATAATTGTTGCCTATTTCCCCAATGATCGGGATCTTGGTGAGTTTCGCAATATCGCTCTTACTGATGATCTTAATATTCAACCCTCTGCGCAGGATGATGATACCAAACGGCACCAGTAAACCAATCATCAGCGACATCATGAGGATACGCGGATGGTTGGGAGCTACAACACCGGTAGTGATGGCAGGATCAATAACATTTGCATCTGCCACTGTAGCTGATTTCTGAATGGCTGTCTCTTCTCTTTTCTTGAGCAGGAATACATACAGGTCCTGCATCACTGCCTGGCGGCGCGAAAAATCGAGGTATTGTTTTTCGATAGATGGCACCTGCTCAATGAGACTATTTATACCCTTCAGCTCATCCTTAATCTTATTTACTTTGAGTTCCGCCTCACGCTTGGATGAATAAAGTGAAGCAATGATATCCTGTTTAACTTTCTTCTTCTGGTTGATCAATGTCTGTGTGACCGGGTTGTCGGCAGTATTCGCGATCATACTGTTCTCTACCTCTGTCTCCAACTCACGGAATTTATCCATCAGGCTGGCAAGGCCGGCATTGTCCATCATAGAAGCCGGCAATATCATAGACTTATCATCGGCCTTGGCCACATAATCACTGACCGCGCCTATTGTGTACAATTCCACTTCCAGCTCTCCCAGTTTTTCCACGGTGGTGGCATTCTGATCTACCAGTTGAGATGACTGCGCACCCATATCGGCTATCTTGTTCTTCTGTTTGAACTTTTCAATGTCTCCTTCCACATCAAAAAGCTCCTTGCCCAATCTATTGATACGATCGTCGATAAATGAGATGGTACTGTCTGATATCCGGTTCCTGTTGTTCACATTGTTTTGTGAATAGACATCCATGAGCTTGTTGATGATATCCACGGAACGTTCCGGGATATTATCTGTCATAGACAATATCATATAGGTCGCACTTTTTGTGGGCGAGTTTATGTCCACCGCATACATATAAGACCTGGCGACATCCATTACCGGGTTTATATTTACCGTGTATTGCAGATTGGTAACGGCAAACGCCGGAGCTTTTACCAAAACTGCTTTCCCTAAAGAAGTCTTTATAGTATCGCCCCACCTGGCATTTATTACTTTGCCATCCTGATCTGTAAGCTCATATTTATCGTCACTAATATTATTAACCTTGCAACTGTAGTAATCATCTGTTGTATCTGCATTTATAAACTCAAACGGCTTTGTTTTGTAGAGCTCTGTAGTCTTGAACCTGCCCGCAACAAAGTAGGTGATATTTATGTGCAGGTCCTTTACGATCTTACACATTGTAGTGCGGCTCTTGAGTATCTCAATCTCATTATCTATGTTGATCTTGTTGTTGTCAATTTTCAGCATCTGCATGATGTCGTCACCTGCATTACTGCTCCCCTTTTTAGAATCAATGATCAGCAACTCGGCGTAAGACCTGTAGATGGGGGTAGAATACCGTAAATAGAGATCGCCAACGATGAGAGAAACTATGATACTGCCCAATAACCAGGGCCATATAGCCAAAACAGTGGAAAGCAGCCATTTTAAGTTAAATGAACTACCCTCTTCTGCTTTATGTTTTACATCAGTGATCGCCGGGCTTGAATTACCTTCCATTTACGTTAACTGTTTGATCCTATTTTATGCTTTTGAATAATAATACAAGTGATGCAAGGGAGATAATGGAACTGACAACGCCAAGGTTCCTGATGAATGTGCCATCACTGTTCTGCACCTTAAATTTATTGGGTTCAACATAGATAACATCATGTTGCTTCAGATAAAAATAAGGCGACTTGAATATATCGCTGGAATTGAGATTGAGCCGGACAAATTTCTTTTCGTTCCCTTCAGTCCTTATCAACAAAATGTTGTCCTTTTTTGCAGATAATGGCAGGTCGCCGGAAATGGCGATCGCATCCAATATGCTTACTTTTTCATTCGGCACATTGATAGGCCCTGGACGATTCACATCGCCCAGCATCTGTATCTCAAAATTCGCGATCCTTACATTTACCACCGGATTATTGTAGAACTCTTTTGCTTTCTGCTTTATCAGTTCTCTTGCTTCTGAGGTTGTAAGCCCACCAACTTTTACGAACCCAATAACCGAAATCTCTACATAACCGTTTTTATCAACGAGGTAACCACTCAGGGGATTGAAGGTGCCTAATGAATTGGAAGAAATGGGCGAGTTGCCTGCATTTTGAGTTACGGTTTGCACGGTAATTGACAGGTTATCGTTGCTTTCTATTTTCGGATCGACGTACGTGGACGTAGGGTCAATAATAATGGGCGATGACATGGTGTCCGGAAGATCGCTGAAGTATTTAGCTTTTTTTACTGAAACACACGATACCATTACGGAATACATAGCAAATAAAAACAATAAGCTAAACCTGTAAATGTTTTGCCAACCCGGCTTGTGCATCTCTGAAAATTTCACCAAAAATAGCTTAAAATAACATAAAATAAAAACAGTCGTCAAAAAGGCCTAAAAGCAAGGTTTTCAGCCATATCCAGCCCACTCAAAATGGTTTTTTCACGCCATTTTATCGGGCAATTACGTTACCGGATTGTTATTAAAGAGTCTAAAAGTATTTACAATCCATTAACGGGCCACATATTTCAGCAGCTAAATATTACAACCTGCCATCAACCATTGCTTTATCCAGGCAGCCTTTTACATCATATATTATCCCTCCGGGTTTCAGCCGTTTCTTCCAGTCAAGGCCCATAAATTGGTTATGTGCTACCGCCAGTACCAGTGAGTCGAACAATGTGTCCTGAGGAAGTGCAGTAACTATGTCAATACCATATTCATGTGCTACATCTTCGGCCTTGGCCCATGGATCGTATATGGTGAGTGATATACCATAGGAGGTCAGTTCCCTGATTATATCCATTACTCTTGTGTTCCTGACATCGGTACAGTTTTCTTTGAATGTGATACCAAGCAATAATACATTGGCTCCTTTTACCGGCACATCATTCTTTATCATCAGCTTCACGATCTCATTGGCAATGTACTGGCCCATACCGTCATTCAATCGACGGCCTGCCAGTATAATCTCGGGATGATAGCCTACTTCCTGTGCCTTTTGTGCGAGGTAATATGGGTCTACGCCAATGCAATGGCCACCTACGAGCCCCGGCTTAAAGGGAAGGAAATTCCATTTCGTCGCACATGCAGCCAGCACCTCGTGAGTGTCGATGCCCAAGAGGTTAAATATTTTAGCGAGTTCATTGACAAAGGCGATATTAATATCGCGCTGAGAATTCTCGATCACTTTTGCAGCTTCAGCAACCTTGATACTTGGCGCCTTGTGCGTGCCTGCCGTAATAATAGACCTGTACAACTCGTCTACCCTATCAGCAATAGCCGGTGTGGAACCTGATGTGATCTTCTTGATCTTAGAGACCGTATGCAGTTTGTCACCCGGATTGATACGCTCCGGTGAATAGCCACAGAAAAAATCGACATTGAATTTCATACCGGATATTTTTTCCAGTACTGGCACACATTCATCTTCTGTTACGCCAGGGTATACGGTGGATTCATAAACGACAATATCTCCTTTCTTCAGCACTTTGCCCACAGTCTCACTTGCTTTGTATAAAGGCGTAAGGTCAGGCCGGTTGTTCTTGTCAACAGGCGTGGGAACGGTAACGATATATACGTTGCACTTGCTGATGTGCTCGATGATGTTCGTACAAAAAAGCCCATGCTCTCCCTGTGCTGCTACATCTGTACGGATCACCTGTTTAAGCGACGGCTCATCCACCTCCAGCGTAATGTCGAGTCCGCTTTGCAGCTCGTCGATACGCCTTTTGTTAATATCGAAACCCACTACCGGGTAATATTTGCTGAATTCTGCCGCAAGCGGCAGTCCTACATAACCAAGCCCAATAACCCCAATACAACAGGTTGAATTTTCCATGAAATTTATTTGCAGAGATGTGCCGGCAAAAATAATCTTTTCCCGTTAAAAGTATGTTATTGAGCGCCATAAATAAGCGACAACAACGCGCATAAAAAAACCGTCCCGATATGATCGGGACGGCTATCAACTTTTATTCAGTTATTACTTACTTGATGATCTCAGTAACCTGTCCTGCACCAACTGTACGGCCACCTTCGCGGATCGCGAATTTCAGACCCTTGTCCATCGCGATTGGAGCGATGAGCGTAACGTGAAGGTTAACATTATCACCAGGCATTACCATTTCAACACCAGCTGGCAACATGCATTCGCCTGTTACGTCAGTAGTACGGAAATAGAACTGTGGACGATACTTGTTGAAGAACGGAGTGTGACGGCCACCTTCGTCTTTCGACAGAACATAAACCTCACCCTTGAATTCAGTGTGCGGAGTGATGCTCTTAGGAGCGCATATAACCATACCACGACGGATATCTTTCTTTTCAATACCACGGAGCAGGATACCGGCGTTGTCACCAGCTTCACCACGATCCAGAAGTTTCTTGAACATTTCCACACCTGTGCAGGTTGAAGACTGAGGAGCTTCGTTGAAACCAACGATCTCAACGTTCTCGCCAACCTTGATCACACCACGCTCGATACGGCCAGTGGCAACTGTACCACGACCAGTGATCGTGAACACGTCTTCCACAGACATAAGGAATGGCTGATCAACCGGACGCGGAGGCAATGGGATATAAGTATCTACCGCATCCATCAGGTCTTCAACTGCCTTAACCCATTTAGCATCACCTGCCAATGCGCCAGTAGCTGAACCCTTGATAATTGGTGTGTTATCACCATCATAGCCGTTCTTAGAAAGCAATTCACGGATCTCCATTTCAACGAGTTCCAGGATTTCTTCATCATCAACAAGGTCAACCTTGTTCATGAATATAACCATACGGGGAACGCCTACCTGGCGAGCCAGAAGGATGTGCTCTCTTGTCTGAGGCATAGGACCATCTGTAGCTGCAACAACCAGTATAGCGCCGTCCATCTGGGCAGCACCAGTGATCATGTTCTTTACATAGTCAGCGTGGCCTGGGCAGTCAACGTGTGCATAGTGACGGTTAGCTGTCGCATATTCAACGTGTGCTGTATTAATGGTGATACCACGTTCTTTTTCTTCCGGAGCCGCATCAATTTCATCGTAACCTTTCTTTTCTGCCAATCCTTTAGAAGACAGAATAGTAGTTATCGCTGCAGTCAATGTAGTCTTACCATGGTCAACGTGGCCGATGGTACCGATGTTTACGTGGGGTTTTTCCCGCTTAAAGGTCTCTTTTGCCATTTTATTTTGTTTTTAACTGTTTTAAATTATTGTTTGTTATTACTCACGCCAATACGGCGATGATTACTTTTTTATTCATGCAATAATATTGCATTTTCCATTCATCACATTAAACTAAGAGCTGTTGAGCAGGATTGAACTGCCGACCTCTTCCTTACCAAGGAAGTGCTCTACCGCTGAGCTACAACAGCTTTTATTAGCTGCTAAGCTAATGTGAACCAATTTTACAAAGAACTTAAACCTCTTTACTTCTAAGAGCGGGAGACGAGGCTCGAACCCGCGACCTACAGCTTGGAAGGCTGTCGCTCTACCAACTGAGCTACTCCCGCTTATTTAGCCAACAAAAGGTAGTTTACAATCATGATGACTGCCAACTACCAAATGCCAACCATTACCTTCAAAATGTGGGCAGAGTAGGGTTCGAACCTACGTACTCGCGAGAGAACAGATTTACAGTCTGTCGCCTTTAACCACTCGGCCATCTACCCATTCTAAGTAAAGTCATCAACAATCATCCGGAACATAAGGCCTTACGTCCCGGCATCATTTCTGACCTTCCCTGAGCCACTTGCCGGAATCGAACCAGCGACCTACTGATTACAAATCAGTTGCTCTACCATCTGAGCTAAAGTGGCTTATTTTGTAAAAGAACTTAATTCCCATTTGCAAATGGGATTGCAAAAGTAGATAACAATTTTGGTTTTACAAATTATTTTCTGTTTTCTGCTGTTTGTTTAAAATTTATTTTCGGGGCATACCGAAACAGTAATAATAAAATGGCTGAAAAAGCCACATTACATGAATGACTGCGGTATGATCTGCCGGCTATTTCGGTCAGAAGGGTATTAGTAATTATGCCTAACCATCAGCAAATTAGTAGTATCCACTTCCCAGTTGGTAGTGTGGTTCTTATGCCGGGTTATGAATGTAGCAGTAATTGTATCCTTGGTCTTATTCATACTACCATGGCCTGACAATATCTGATAACTATAATAAATGGCCTGGAAAGGCGATATAGTATCAATGTAAAATTTGTAGGAATTAATGCTGTCCATAGTACAGATAACATCATTGTAATAGGGGTTATTATTAAAATTAGATATAAAGAAAGTAGTAGGCGTAGATGTTGTCTTGATAGCTACAGTATACATAGTATCTGTATTCAGGTACTGGAGCGAATCTGTACCAACAATTGTTTGTGTTACACCCCAGTTGCTGATATATTTAGCAACTGTAACGGTGCCACATACCGAATCTTCCCAACCCACCGGGCATACGCACTTTGAACTATCGTTGCAATGACCGCCATTGCGGCACACCACGTTTTTGCACACGGTCATATCTTTATTGTGCTTGCTGCATGACGTATTCACTACTGTAAAAAAAGAAAATACAGCCAATAAGGTCGCAATGATCACTTTATTTTTCTTACTTGCCATGGTATAAATTTAGCGCTTTATTTCGATTTTGGAACAGCAAAGTACGTTTATTCCGCAATCATTTTTGCAACAAATTACAATTTTTGTCTTTTAGTTAGTTTTTTAAGCCATATATATTGCAAATAAGCTATACACGGCAGAAAAATAAATTTATACTTGTTTCAACTCCTGCACGAGAGATTGCAATACTTTTTTTGCATCACCGAAAAGCATGGAGGTCTTAGGCCTGAAAAACAATTCATTTTCAATACCCGCATAACCCGGTTTCATGCTTCGTTTGTTTACGATCACATGCTCTGCTCTTTCCACTTCAAGAATAGGCATACCAAATATAGGACTCGCAGGATCTTCTTTGGCAGCGGGGTTCACCACGTCATTTGCACCGAGGATCAGTACTACATTGGTACTGGCCATCTGGTCGTTGGCGTCTTCCATCTCCAGCAGTTTTTCATAAGGCACATCAGCCTCTGCAAGGAGCACATTCATGTGGCCCGGCATACGGCCTGCCACAGGATGGATACCGTACAACACCTCTACGCCTTTTTCGTTGAGTACTTTCTCCAGCTCATGGCATGTATGCTGTGCCTGCGCTACCGCAAGGCCATAGCCCGGAATGATCATCACCTTCTGTGCATAAGCCATCAGCACAGCAGTATCGTTGAGCGATATTTCTTTATAGTTACCCTGCTCTTTGCTGGCGCCACTTGCACCTGCTTTTTGACCACCAAATGAACCAATCAATACATTTTTCAGGGAGCGGTTCATGGCCTTGCACATGAGGATGGTAAGGATAGTACCCGCTGATCCTACGAGGATACCACCGGTAAGCATTACCGGGTTGTCGTACAGGAAACCGCCAAATGCTGCGGCACAACCGGTAAAGGAATTGAGCAGGGATATCACTACCGGCATGTCTGCACCACCAATAGGCATTACGAACAGTATGCCGTAAAGTGCAGCCAGGGCAAGTATACCGTAGAACAAACTGTGCATCTCTGGCATAAACCCGCCAACAACCATAATAACCAGAGCTATCAAACCTGCGAATATGATGAAGTTGATGACCTGCCCACCGGGAATGGTGCGGTCTTTAATACTTCCATTCAATTTACCCCACGCGATCATACTACCTGCAAAAGATACAGTACCTATAAGCATACCCAGCGCTATTACTATCATAGTGCCGGTTTCCTTTACCTCAGGCTTATTGTACTCCACCAGTGATATAAGCATGGCGCAGGCGCCGCCCATACCGTTAAAGAGGCTCACCATCTCGGGCATAGAGGTCATCTGCACCTTCTTGGCAACGAATGTGCCTACTACAGTGCCGAACAACAAACCGCCAAAGATCCACCCGTAGTTATGCAGCTTCTGCCCGTCATGCTCAAACAGGAAGATAGTGGCAAAGATGGCAATGGTCATACCAGCGGCGGCAACGAGGTTTCCCTTGCGCGCAGTATCGGGATGCGACAGCATCTTTAAACCCATTATAAATGTGATGGAACCTATGAGGTAACAAAGTTGGAGTATTGCGTTTTCCATTTATGTGTGCTTGATTCTTTTATGAAATATTGTGTGTGATAAAGGGCAGGCTTATTTCTTCTTCTTTTTACTGAACATCTCCAGCATACGGTCTGTAACCACAAAGCCGCCTACCACGTTGAGCGTACCCAGGATAACCGCAAGGAAACCGAGAATAAGCGACAGATAGTCATCTGTTCTCGCCTCGCCCATCACTATTATAGCACCTATGATGACCACTCCGTGGATGGCATTGGCGCCACTCATCAGCGGGGTATGCAGCACAGAAGGCACACGGGAGATCACCTCAATACCGAGGAAGATAGAGAGAATAACTATGGTCATGAGCCGGTAGGTAGCCGGGTTGGTAAATAAACTTATAATAGTATCCATACTTGTTGGCTGTTTTATTTAACTGTTTTTGAGATTGTTATTATATCGGCAAGCAATCAGGCGATCCTCAACTATTCACCGGCATCAGTGCATTCACCCGGTCATTGACAATGGCGCCCTTACTGGTGATGCACGTACCTTTCACAATATCATCTTCGAAATTGAGGTTGATACCGCCTTCCGCGTTGATAATGAGTTTTGCGAAGTTGAGCACGTTCTTGGCATACAGCTTACTGGCATCGGCGGGCGTAGTGGCAGCGAGGGCAGAGTTACCTATAACAGATACGCCATTATGCACTACGGTTTTATCGTTTTCTGTAATATCGGTATTGCCGCCCGTTACTGAAGCGATGTCGATGATGAGCGAACCCGGCCTCATATCTTCTATCATGGCCTTGGTGATGAGTATCGGCGCTTTTTTGCCAGGTATCTGTGCTGTGGTAATAATTATATCCGACTTGCGGGCGTGCTCATGAATTTTTTCCCGTTGCTTTTGCTGAAAATCTGCACTCTGTTCTACCGCATAACCGCCGGCTTTAGAGGCGTCAGCTGCACCTTCCACTTCTATGAACTTTGCCCCGAGGCTCATAACTTCTTCCTTCACTGCCGGGCGTGTGTCAAACACTTCAACAACAGCGCCAAGACGCTTTGCCGTGGCTATGGCCTGCAAACCGGCAACACCCGCGCCCAGTATCATTACTTTGGCCGGTGGTATGCTGCCCGCTGCGGTCATGAACATAGGGAAGTAGCGGCTGTATGATGATGCTGCCAGCAATACCGCTTTATAGCCTGCTATATTGGCCTGCGAGCTCAGCACATCCATAGACTGCGCACGCGTGGTACGTGGTATGGTATCGAGGCTGAAAACTGTATATCCTTTATCCGCCCATTTCTGCATCTGGCCGGGATTGAACAACGGCTGATAAACGCCCATAATTACGGCGCCTGATTTCACATCGCCCACATTATCGGGCTGGATGGAAAGCACGATATCGGCAGACGAACGTATCTCCTGCGCGCTTTTGATCGTTGCGCCGGCGGCAGTATATAACTGATCGCCATAAAAAGAAGTGTCTCCGGCCCCCTGTTCAATCCAAACTTCCGCTTTCAGTTTTACAAACGCAGCTGCTACTTCCGGCACAAGAGAAACGCGGGTTTCCGGGGCATGCTCTTTCAATACACCTATGATCATATAATATTTCCTAAACGTTTAAAGAAAGTGTAAAATAGAATATTCTTTGAAGAAACCAAAATATACACCCGATAAAATTGCAAAAGTTCACATAGATATTATTTCGGTAAATAGTGGAACAACTGCGGTGACTAAGGGGACGTTTACTTATTTCGTACCTTGCAGTCAGTATCTGATATTATGGGGTCGTATAGCATAGGAGAAGCACTGAACATGCTGCTCGAAAAATCTCACTGGAAGCCAAAAGTAATAGAACTGCGCATGCGGCAGGAGTGGGAAGCTATTGTAGGCAAGACCATAGCCAGGTACACACGTAATATCAACCTGTACGGTAAAGTGCTGACTATTTATACCGATGTGGCGCCGCTGAAGCAGGAACTGCTGCTGGGAAAGGAACAATTAACCGTCCGCATCAATGAATACTTTGAAGACCGCGTGGTAGAAGAAATAGTCATTAAGTAACCGGTCAGAATATTTTCATCAACTCTTCCAGGTGAGTGATCTCGTAAGTAGGCTTGCGCTTGTGCGATAGTTTATGCGGGTTGTAATAAACGGTATCCCATCCAGCATTAATGGCTCCAAGAATGTCTATATCTATAGCATCGCCTATCATAATACTATCTTCTGCTACAGCGTTAGCAGCTTTGAGCGCATACTCAAAAATATCGGCATGCGGTTTCATGCTGTTACTTTTCTCAGAGGTGATCAGTTGCGAAAAATAACGGGATATGCCCGAATACTGCAACTTCAGCCGCTGGGTGGTTTCAAAGCCATTCGTGATGAGATGGATCTCGTAGCGGCCCTTGCAATAATCAAGCACTTCCTTTGCATGGGGTACCAGCAGTTTCTGGGTAGGGAGTATCTCCAGGAAGGCCGTGCTTATCTCATGGGCAAGCGCAGTATCAGCTACCTTGAATTCCAGCAGCATGTGCCACATGCGTTTCCAGCGCAGCTCTTCACGTTTTATATAACCATTGCGATAGCGCTCCCACAGGCGGTCGTTGTGGGTATTAAAGCTTTTATACATGGCGCCAAAATCACTCACCCCACGGCTTTCCAGCTCATACTCGTTGTAGAGTGTTTTAAGCGTTTCTTCCGAATTCCTGTCAAAATCCCAGAGTGTATGGTCCAGGTCAAAAAAAAGATGCTTGTATGATCTTGGCATTTGTGGCTGAGTAAGTTGTGTAGTAAGTGCCGGCGAAGTTAGGACAAAAGAAGTATCCTTTCGTTCGCATTTACAACGACATCCTCCGCAGTTTTATTTCTTCTTGTTGAAGAAATCTTTCAGCTCCCTACTCATTTGTTCGCCACGCTTTTTCAGGTCCTGCAGTTCATCGCCCATATTGCGGGTAAAGTCATGAAACGTAACAGGGTTGCCATTATTCATATTGAACAACTCTTCGCGGGTACGAGCCGCAGGAATCACCATCCACGCAATAAGGTAAGTGATGAACCCGATGCCAAATGCCAGGAACAATACTACCATCACCAACCTGATGATGACCGGGTCAATATCGAAATAATGGCCTATACCACTACATACGCCGCCCACTACTTTATCAAACGGGTCGCGCAAAAGCCGGTCATGCGTATATGGATATTGGCGGGTGTTGTTCGTACCAGGACCTGAATTGCCCGCATTATTATAAGACGACTGGCCGGCGCCTTGCGACGCGGACGCTTTCGGGCCATCATGCAGATCGCTTGCGGCGCCAAGGGTATCTATCACTTTCTGCACATCGGTGCGGTCTATGGCCGGAGCGCCGCCCTGCAGCCGGATAACAAAGAGCTCAGATATCCTGTTCTCTATATCACTGATGATCTCTTTGCCATCATCGCCGCTAAACTGGCGTTGCAGTGAAGAGATGTAGTCCTTCAGAACGGTGTATGCGTCTTCTTCAATAGGCAGTACGCGGCCGGCAATGTTTATTTGAATGATGCGTTGCATAAAGGTGGTTTTGTGGTTTTTATAATGGAGTGGTCAGATTATTTACAGCAGTACTTAGCTCATCCCAGGTAGTGCGCAGTTGCTCATAGAACTTCACACCTTCTTCTGTCATCGCAAAATATTTTCTTGGCGGCCCCGACAACGACTCTTCCCATCTGTAACTGAGCATACCTGCATTTTTCAGGCGGGTGAGCAACGGGTACAATGTACCTTCCAGCACTACCAGCTTAGCCAGTTTCAGTTCCTCCAGTATATCACTCGGATATGCTTCTTTATGCCGCTGTATAATGCCCAGTATGCATAGCTCCAGCAACCCCTTCCTCATCTGCGACTCTGTATTTTCTAGCGCCATCTTATCCTATTTCTACCCAAAGGTAGGTAAAAGATAGTATTATGCAATGCAAAGTACCTTGTTAAATATTTGTCAAGATGATAATTCAGGAAAATGGGATAGAATATTTGCCAGGAGAAACCAGATCGAGACTACTTTCCCGATTGTTCTTGGTGCTCGTTAAGAAACTCGGGTATCTCGTTAACCCCTTACTAATGCAAAGAATATCTTGTAGAAAACAAGTATCATTGTTCTTCAAACGAAAAATCTCAGCCTTTCTATGAAATATTTGTTACTCATTTGTGTATCGGTATTGTCTGTATCTGCGTCTTACGCACAAAACGGTTGCAGTTTGAACCATCCTATTTTCAGGTTTAAGAATACCGATCATCCCAAGGTGATCAGGACCCTGGGCAGTTCACCGGAGTTTACATTTCTCCAAAACCTGTCATCGGCAACACAAGTGCTTGAGGCCATGGAAAAAGCGGAAAAGAGAAACGACAAGGCAGCCCGCGAACTGAACAGCATGCTGATGAGCATTGGGTTTACCAATGGTATCAGTGATGTGAAGTTATCATCCATCATACCGGTAACAGTGCCTTCAGGAACAAAGGGCAATCTGGGCGACGGTAATTGTAATGCCGAATACTCTGTGCTTGTAAATAGCAAAGGGTTCAAGGCATGGCGTATCACTTCTCCGGTTGGTTGTTATATGTACTTCATGTCGCGCTGCGGTAATGCTTTTGCCATAAACGATCAGCGTTTCAGAAAAGGGGGTGCAGTTTCTTCCCTCACTGTGCCAGTGAGCATCAGCGCTGATCCTAAAGTGATCACTACAGACAGCGCGGCGAAGCGCATTGCAGAGAATAAGTACTACATCTACTACCACAAAAGAGGCAAAAAAGGCATGGACAGTACAGGTAGTATTCCCGATGCAAGCCCGTCAGATCCATTGCTGCTGCGCTCTGTACAAAAGGCAGAGTTTGTACCGCAGCAGTATACAGTAACTGCCTCTGCACAGAATGACCGTGTAACGGTTTGGCGTGGCAAACCCCTTAATGTACCTGCCAATATCAATGTAGATCATCCTGCTGTCGATAACTATCCGAATACACTCACTAACACTTATAAAGAAGTATCAAAAAGGGTCTACAGGAAATCAAAGAGAAAGATGAGAAAAGCAGACCGTAAAGAAACTAAGGTGACGCACATGACAGATGTGCGGGTGAATAGATAGCCGCAACAGCGCATACTATTTTGCACTACTGACGGGGAAATTATTCATCTTTGCATCATGCCTTTCCACAAGATCACTGCTGCTGATATTTCGCATTTCTCATCTATACTGGATGCCCGCTATGTACATACAGATAGTGAGCAGATAAGCCGCTGTGCCAGCGACCAGACCGAAGACCTGCACTATCCGCCGGAAGTAGTATTACAACCGGGAAGCACAGAAGAGGTAAGCAGCATCATGAAGTACTGCAATGAGCAGCGCATACCGGTCACACCGCGTGGTGCAGGCACAGGGCTCAGCGGCGGCGCATTGCCGGTATTCGGTGGTGTGGCACTGGATATGAAGCGGTTCAATAAGATACTCCATATAGACAAACGAAATTTCCAGGTAACCACCGAGCCGGGGGTCATCACCCAGGAGTTGCAGGAACAACTGAAGGCTGAGGGGTTGTTTTATCCGCCCGACCCGGCCAGTAAGGGCTCATGTTTCATTGGTGGCAATGTGTCAGAGAATTCAGGCGGGCCCAGGGCGGTGAAATACGGAGTGGTGAAAGACTATGTGCTGAACCTGGAAATAGTATTGCCCGACGGACAGGTAATATGGACAGGCGCAAATGTATTGAAGAACGCCACAGGGTACAATCTCACACAGCTGATAGTAGGTAGCGAGGGTACATTGGCCGTTATCACCAAAATAGTTTTGCGGCTGATACCTGCGGTAAAACATGACCTGCTCTTGCTGGTCCCGTTTCGCTCGCCGGTAGAAGCCTGTGCCGCGGTCAACGCTATTTTTCTTGCGGGCTATACGCCATCTGCACTGGAGTTTATGGAGCGTGACGCGCTGGAATGGTCTATGCGGTACGTGCAGTCTACAGGCATCAGTTTGCCGGAAGATATAGCAGCGCATCTGCTGATAGAAGTAGATGGTAATCATACCGATGAGCTGTATCGTGATGCAGAAGCGATCTCACAGATAGTACAGCAATATGACATTGGCGAGATACTTTTTGCAGACAGCCATGAGCAGAAACAAATGCTTTGGACCCTGCGCAGGAAAGTAGGCGAAGCCGTAAAAAGCAATTCCATTTATAAAGAGGAAGACACAGTAGTGCCAAGGGCAGAACTGCCGGAATTGCTGCAGATAATAAAAAAACTGGGCAAAGAATACGGCTTCCGGTCGGTATGTTACGGCCACGCCGGTGACGGCAACCTGCATGTGAACATAGTAAAGGGCGAGATGAGCGACGATGACTGGAAAACGAAATTACCATTGGGAATCAGGCAGTTATTCAAGGAAGTGACCCGCCTGGGGGGCACGTTATCGGGCGAACATGGCATAGGGCTGGTGCAAAAAGAGTACATGGACATAGCGTTCTCTGAAACGCAATTGCTGCTGATGAGGCAGATAAAACAGGTTTTTGACCCTAATGGCATACTGAATCCGGGCAAAATCTTAATTAATCCATAAATAACGCCAAAACAATCAACGAATATTATTTTATCCTAACTTCGTGATAGAATTTTCTATTATGAAAAAAATCGTTTTCTTTTTGATCCTGTGCACAGGTTTCCTCTATGCATCAGGCCAGGAGGTATACAATAGCTCCGGCAAACAAGGCTTCCATAAAAAAACCAAGAAATCAAAAGGCTATGACCCAAGCAAACTCGTTTTAGGTGGTGGGTTGAGCGCTGTTTTTGGTGATGGGTATGCATTGGCGGGTATCTCTCCTATCGTGGGTTACCGGGTTGCAAACAATTTTTGCGCTGGTGTGGGGTTGGGTTATCTATACCAGAAGTCGCCAGACTGGTATTTTCCTACTTTGTCCGATAAATATAATATCGTTTACCCGAATGTGTGGGCACGTTATACAGTATGGAGAGGCCTTTATGCTACCGGCGCTTACGAATATGATATCATCAGCCTGACTGAACCGATTCCGGACGGCATCACTGGCTTCCCTGTAAATACAACTATACACGTCAGTGCAAATTGCCTGCTTGCAGGGGTTGGAATAAAACAACCATTAGGAGGGCGTGTGTCTTTCTTTGTTGAGATCATGCACGAATTCCTGCAGGAACAGTATAGCCCTTATGTCAACGAACCTCTGATCTTCAGGGCCGGGGTTTGCGCAGGCCTCTAAGCGAAAAAATAGCTAATTTGCAGGCTTTGCCCACTGTGGCAAAGCCTGTTTATATTATAAGATGAGCGCAGCCGTATTGCTTTTTATTATCCTTATCTATTTCTCGGTATTGCTGGGTATAGCGTTCTATACGTCACGCCATTCCAACAATGAATCCTTCTTCATTGGTAACCGCAACAGTAACTGGACGCTGGTGGCTTTCGGAATGATAGGTACTTCATTGTCGGGCATGACCTTCATATCTGTGCCGGGCACTGTGGGCAGATCAGGGTTCGACTATTTCCAGGTAGTTATTGGTTATGTGATCGGGTATTTTGTAGTGGCGTACATCTTGCTGCCATTGTACTACCGGCTCAAACTG